>JABGYE010000017.1:0-3053 GCA_018675395.1 Akkermansiaceae bacterium | reverse complement strand
TCACCATAAGTATTCAATAATGGGCATGGAAGCGGGCCTAGATGTTTACTCTGAAAAACTGATGTCAAACTCAGTCGATTTTGCCCGTCAAATGGTACAATCACAGCAGAAGACAGGAAAATTACTGGCGATTGGTCATCAACGCCGTAGCAATCCTCGCTACATGCATGTAAAAAATGAGATCATCGAAAAGCGTAAACTGCTAGGTTGGATCACTCACATGACAGCTCAGTGGAATCGTTCTAGAGGAGGATCAGTCCCTCGTGAAATCCCTCAAGGAAAGGATACTCTCTCCAATGAAACCCTTCAAAAGTATGGTTACAATGGAGGAGCCAAAGGCATGTTCGAATTTCGGAACTGGAGAATGTATAAAAAGTTTGGAGGTGGAATCATTTCGGATCTTGGGGCTCACCAGATCGACATTTTCAATTGGCTTTTAGATGAATATCCAGTTTCTATTTTTGCACAAGGAGGAACTGACTACTATACCGGCGAGTTTCTTAATGACTTACTAACAAGTGAAGTCAAAGAAGCGATGGAAAAGACAAAATCAAAGAAGAGAAAAGCCAAACTCGAAGAAGAACTAAAAATCGTTGAACAGGTCAAGGATGGATACGAACACGCTGATAACGTGATGGCGTTCTTTGAATACCAGACCAAACGTGATAAGTGGGGAACTAAGGGGGGGGCCGGAGACATATTGAAAACCCGCGCCTACTATCAAGTTCTGACCACTTCCAGTTCACAAAAATTCTATGAAAAGTTCATGGGTGAAGACGCAACAATGTCTATCTCTGAATTAACAGAATATAATCAAATCTACCGTGAAGCACATGCCGACTCTTGGGACGAACTTGGCAATGGAGAAAAGCCAGTCGTAGAAAAGAATCTAGCAAAAGAGGAAATCTATCACAAGTTCTGGGAGCAACCTGCTCCTTGGAGAAGTATCGATAAGGCCAAGAATGATAAATGGCTTTCAGGAAAAAGCCTTACCGATGCACGAGTATCAAAAGGACTCGACCCTTGGGAAATACCTTCACATGCACAATTTGAGGAAAGACCTCACACTCCTCACTTGAGAAATTTCTTTGAAACTGTTCGTGATGGTGGCTCACAAGATGATCTCAATTGCCCGGCAATTGAAGGATTCAGAACTACCGTGACCTGCATGAAAATCCATGATGCTCTTGCCAATGGAGGAAAGCTTGAATTTAAGCCTGAAGAATTCGAAGTTTAAATAAATTACAATAATTCGAATTTTTGCCGAAAGAATTCGTCTTACTTTTAAGTATATTAGCAATTAACCTTATAAAATCCTTAAAATATAAAAAAATGAAAAATCCGTTCATCGTAGCATCAGCACTGATAATCCCTATCTTAGTGGCAACTGCACAGGACACAGACAAAAGTAAATGGAAAGACGTAGGAATTGACTTTCCCAAGCCAATGTTTGTTGGAACACCTGTTGCAGCTAAACTCCCTAATCTTGATAAAAGTAAAAAACCAAGACTCGTACTCAAAGCACCTGCAGGAGCCGAGAACTTAGCGCTCGACATGGAAGTTACTTCGAGTGATCCCGAACCTATCATTGGTGATCTCGAAATGATCTGTGATGGGGACAAGGACGGAGCTGACGGATCATACACCGAGTTAGGGCCTGGAAAGCAATGGGTCCAAGTTGACCTTGAAGAAGAGGCCACTTTATATGGAATTGTCGTCTGGCACTTCCATAAAAATGCAAGAGCTTACATCGATGTCGTTGCTCAGATATCAAATGATCCTGAATTCAAGACAGGAGTCACTAACGTGTTCAATAATGATCATGATAATTCTTCAGGTACCGGAGCAGGAAAAGATCTGGCCTGGATAGAAACTAATCATGGTCGAATCCTTGACGTTGGAGGTAAAAAGGGCCGTTACGTTCGACTACTTTCAAATGGCAACACTGCTAATGAAATGAATCATTACGTCGAAATTGAAGTTTACGGAACTCGTTAATTCTTAATTACGAACAATTCTTCAAAAAGGGTCACACAATAGTGTGGCCCTTTTTTATACCAAAAAATTTATTCACCTTCTTTTTTTAATAACATTTTCTGCAACTTAGAAGTATCAGCAGTTGGCAGTTCACAATGTTTTCCTTTACAAAGAAATGCTTGAACGTCTGTCTTTTCACCGTCCGCTAAGCTTTTGGCAAATTCTTCAATGGGGCCAGTAGTGCCGAGCACAACCTTATGCGGCTGATACACTGAATGTACGGCACGCAATAACTCTTTTGCTTTGGTACTGTTAATTTCTCCAGCGATCACAACTCTATTTGGCTCTCTAGAGGCAAAGTCCGCAGCACTCAGCATATAAGGAACTGCCAAAGCCATTGTTTTCATTCGACCTGAAAAATAAGACAGGGTCTTATCTGCAACCTCACGATAAGATTTATTTCCAGTAATTGCTGCCAATTTCAAAAGAGCATAAACGGCAACAGAATTACCCGAAGGCTCGGCACCGTCATAATCTTCTTTGAGCCTAAGAATCAGATCTTTAGTGCCGGTGCTCTGGAAAAAACCACCAGCTTCCTTATCATAAAACGCAGCAATCATCCGGTCAGCCACTTCAATTGAAAAACTCAAGTAATTGTTATCAAGAGTGACTCCATACAGCTCTACAAGACCACTTAACAAATAGGCATGCGTGTCGAATATTTGGGCCTCATCACGTTCTCCGTCTCTCCACCTGTGATATAGTCGATTTTCTTTATCGTCCCAAAGATTCTTCTTAATAAAAGCGACATTTTTATGAGCCGCTGCGAGGTATTCATCCTCCCCCAGAACAATTGATGCGCGTGCAATCGCTCCAAGCATCAACCCATTCCAAGATGTTAAAACCTTATCATCAAGACCAGGACGGACTCTCTTCGCTCTAACATCAAACATTTTCTTCTTAGCTGTCTCAAGCAGTATCATATCCGCAAATCCTAATTTAGAATCAACGACACTAAGAACGTTCTGTTCTTTAAGCGGTTCTGGATCACTATGATCTTCAAAATTTCCTGATCG
>JABGYE010000185.1:0-7660 GCA_018675395.1 Akkermansiaceae bacterium | reverse complement strand
TCATTGAATGGAGAAAAGCAAAAGGCACGGGGCGAAATGAGAGGCCTCTTCCCTGGCCTGTAGGAATTATTTACTTCCAGAACTTTGTATGTCTGATCTTCCCGGCGCACGGCATACAATGCTCCAGCATAAAGAGCACTTCCCTTCCATCTTAAATCCTTCTTGGTTCTTATGTTTCCCTGAAAACCAATTAAGTGGAGAGTTTCTCCAGTGCCCTTTTCAATGATTGGGTACATCATATTATGAGCACCCAGAGTATAGGTTACTTCAGCACCCAGTGTGGCACTCATTAAATCAATGAGTTTAACTTCATCATGAACTGTGTATTTCTCTGCTCCGTCAGGATCGATCCTCTTCACCTGACACTCGGACCTGTTACCTGGAGCCCAGAGAAACAAGATCGACTGGCCCGGACCATTAGGATTCTTTATTGTGGTAAGGCCACGGATACCTCCAACGTCAGTGTCTGTGTCTTCATGAAAGTCCAGAACCTTGGCATAAGTGGGAACTTTCCCATCTACTCTGCGGTAAATCGTTCCTCCCTCAGAAAAGAAGAGGGTCCCGTTAGCCACAGTGATCCCGAGTGGCCTTGTCCTAAAACTGCCCTCTTTCAAGAAAGGAAACTCTAGGTGCCTGTCCCAACGAATCTTACCTGGGGCCGACGAGTCATAAGTCCCAGCCACAATTCCTGGATTACCCAAAGACATGAATATTTTTTCTTCTCCAGTCACTTTGTCAGTGTGAATTTCCATATCCCTAGGAACCCATCGGATTCCACCGACACTAGAACCGTGCCTGACAAGCGAATGATGCCATGCACCTGATTTATCATCCCTGACCCAAACCGATACTGCCCCACCCTTCTCAAAGTTGGAACCTGCTGCCATGACAAGAAGATTCACGGGCTCAGCTAAAACTTTACCCGTTCCGTTACGAGTAAAGGTAACTGACCTCAAGACATTACCCTTCATATATTCAAGCCCATGGCCATTGGACTTGCCCGTGTCCAGATCGACCTGCCAAGAAGAATCCACTGAATCCAAACGCAGAACTTGCGTTGACTGTTTTTGGCCCTCCGGCGGTATCACCCAACGGGAATCCATCCAATACCCGTTCGCCGCATAAACTTTTCCTTTATGAGAAACGAGATGCATGATCTCACTTCCTCCGGCAAAGGATCCCTGCTGATCCTCGTAACCCGCTGAATAACTTTGGCTCCAACCTTCTTCAGCACTAAAAGCTTCAACACCTAATTGAATAAAGAAAGCACCAACAAGAATTCTCACTAAAATATTTAGTCTCATTCATTGAAGGGGGTTAACCCAATTAGTAAACAAAATCAAAGATGCTAATCACACTCCAATGAATTGTGTGATCCATCGCAATAAGGAACTTTTCCACTCCTCTTGCATTGGCAGAAATAAGCTGTTCCAGTCTTTTCCGCAACAAATGCAATGGGACTAAATTCTGTTCCAGAGTGGGCCCCATCACAAAACGGTTGGTTCTTGGAGCTTCCGCAGGAGCAAAAGAAATATTTTTTTCCTTCTTCAACATCAACAGGTATAGAATTCTTAGCAGCTATTTTTGGCTCTTCCATGGCACATAATATGTATGCTATTCGTCTAACCGCAAATTGCACTTGTGTCATTGTGTCTCTTTGGAGTGTGCCACATTGACTCTTTTAGATGAATTCCTAACTCAATGATATTTACTTTCAATTCATATAAGTCATTGGCAGTCAGTTTTCTATAAATACTTAAAGCAGTTTGGCATGACAAGTGCGATATAGGTCTAGTGCACGGAAATGTCCGTGAAATTGAAATAAAACACTACAACAAAATGAGTAAAATTTTAGGCATTGATCTTGGAACAACGAACTCCTGCATGGCCGTAATGGAAGCTGGAGAACCCACTGTCCTGGAAAATTCCGAAGGGGCACGTACGACACCTTCCGTAGTTGCATTTACTAAGGGAGGCGAACGAGTCGTTGGACAAGCCGCTAAACGCCAAGCCATAACCAATCCGGCAAATACTATCTTCTCAGCCAAGAGACTAATCGGACGCAAATTTTCCGAACTGTCAGAGTCTGATAAAAGAGCTCCCTACAGAATTGTTGAAGCTGAAAACGGTGACGCTCACATCGAAGTGGAAGTTGACGGCGAAAAGAAAACTTATAGCCCTCAGGAAATTGCAGCAATGGTTCTGGGAAAATTAAAATCGGATGCGGAAGCTAAACTCGGCGAAACAATCACAGAGGCCGTCATCACTGTTCCAGCTTACTTTAATGATTCACAGAGAAATGCTACCAAGGCTGCCGGCGAAATTGCAGGCCTTAAAGTTCGCAGAATCATCAACGAGCCTACTGCCGCCTCACTCGCTTACGGACTCGACAAGAAAAGTGATGAGAGGATCGCTGTTTACGACTTAGGTGGTGGAACTTTTGACATCTCAGTCTTAGAAATTGGCGAAGGGGTTTTTGAAGTGCTCGCAACTAATGGTGACACTCAGCTCGGAGGAGATGATTGGGACAATGCTATTATAGACTGGGTCGTGGCTGAATTTAAATCCGAGAGCGGCATCGATCTTTCAGGTCAGCCAGACGCAATGCAAAGGATCAAGGAAGAAGCCGAAAAATCCAAGATCGCCCTATCATCAGCACAAACATACGAAATTAACTTACCTTTCGTTACTGCTGATCAGACTGGACCGAAACACATTCAAAAAGAACTGAGCCGGTCCAAACTTGAACAGATGACCGAGGACCTCTTTGACAGGACAAAGACTCCAGTAGATAAATGCTTCAAAGAAGCAAAGATCAGCCCATCAGACATAAGTGAGCTGGTCCTCGTCGGAGGAATGACCCGCATGCCAAAGGTCGTGGAAATTGCCCGGGAAATTGCCGGTAAAGATCCTCACCAAGGAGTAAACCCGGATGAAGTCGTGTCTATGGGAGCAGCTATTCAGGGCGGAGTACTTCAGGGAGACGTTAAAGACGTGCTCCTACTTGATGTGACACCGCTGAGCCTCTCAATCGAGACCGAAGGTGCTATCGCGACTCCAATGATAGAGAAAAATACCACCATTCCTAAGAAATACAGTCAGGTATTCTCCACTGCCGCTGATAATCAACCGGCCGTTGATATACGTATCTGTCAGGGCGAGAGATCAATGTTTGGCGACAATAAACTACTAGGGAACTTCAGACTGGATGGTATTCCTCCAGCGCAAAGAGGAACGCCTCAAATTGAAGTCACTTTTGACATTGATGCGAACGGCATCCTTCACGTGTCCGCCAAAGACAAGGGAAGTGGAAAAGAACAAAAAATATCCATCGAGGGATCCAGCGGTCTGAGTGAAGAGGAAATTGAAAAGGCAAAGCAGGAAGCCGAAAAGCATGCCGAAGAAGACAAGAAACGCAAAGAATCCGTCGAAACCAAGAATCAGGCAGAGACACTCACACACGAATGTGAGAAGCAATTAAAAGAACACAAAGACAAACTAACGGAAGAGGAAACAAAACCGGTCGAAGAGGCAATCAGTAAACTCAAAGACGCACTTGAGAAGGACGACGCCGAGTCCATTAAGACAGGCCAGGAAGAACTGCAGAACGCATTCATGCCATTAGCTCAGAAATTCTACTCCGAAGAAAATCCTCAAACTTCAACCGAAAGCACCCCTCCTCCTGAAGGAGCAGATACCGAACCGAAACCTGCCAAAGGAAAAGTCGTTGAGGCCGAAGTCGTTGATGAAGAAAAGTAATATCAATCTCCGTTCGCCGGCCGCCGGCGAACGAATCTAAACTCCGCCCATGCGGATCCAATCAAATAAAACAAACAAAACAAACAAACAAAGTAACTAACAACAATGGCTACTAAAATCCAACCACTCGGACCGCGCGTCCTAATCAAACGCCTGGAAGAGGAAGAACAGTCTTCAGGTGGAATCATCATTCCCGATACCGCCAAGGAAAAGCCTCAGGAAGCCCAAGTCGTAGGACTCGGCACCGGCGGCAAAGACGAAAACGGGAACGACTATAAGTTCACCGTGAAGAAAAAAGACAAGGTGCTGATGTCCAAATATGGCGGCACTGACATTAAGATAGACGGCAAGGATCTCCTCATCGTTAACGAGGTCGACATCCTAGCAATCATCGGATAAACAAACTCTAAAAACCTCAACAAAAATTTAATTAAATAATAAAACAAATGGCTAAACAACTGCTATTCGACGAAGCCGCACGCCAGGGACTCCTGCGCGGTGTGGAAAAACTGGCCCGAGCGGTCAAAAGCACGCTCGGACCTGCCGGACGTAACGTGATTCTGGACAAAAAATTCGGATCACCGACAATTACCAAGGACGGTGTCACCGTTGCTAAGGAAATCGAACTCGACGATCCATACGAGAACATGGGCGCACAACTCATTCGGGAAGTTTCTTCCAAGACTTCAGATATCGCCGGTGATGGAACTACTACAGCGACCGTACTTGCTGAAGCAATCTATAAAGAAGGTCTTCGCAACGTAACTGCTGGTGCAAACCCAATCTCTCTTCAGAGAGGAATTCTGAAAGCATCAACGGCACTCGTGAAGACACTCCAGTCCATCTCAAAGACGGTTAACAGCACCAAGGAAATTGAGCAAGTCGCTACAGTTTCTGCTAACTGGGACTCTGAAATCGGCGGCATCATTGCTGAGGCAATGGACAAGGTCGGCAAGGATGGTACGATCACTGTGGAAGAAGCCAAGACTATCGACACTACTCTCGACGTTGTTGAGGGAATGCAGTTTGATAAAGGTTATCTATCTCCGTATTTCATAACTGATCCACAGACTCAGGACTGCACATTTGATGATGCTCTGATTCTTATCTTCGAGAAAAAGATCAGCAATCTAAAGGACATGCTTCCGCTTCTTGAAAAAGTAGCAAAGGCTGGCAAACCTTTACTTATCATTGCTGAGGACGTTGAAGGTGAAGCTCTCGCGACCCTAGTTGTAAACAGCATGCGTGGTACTCTGAAAGCAGCAGCCGTCAAGGCACCAGGATTCGGTGATCGACGCAAGGCAATGCTCGAGGATATTGCTATCCTAACCGGTGGCACATTCATCACAGAAGACTTAGGCATTAAGATCGAGGGACTTGGCATCAAGGAACTCGGTTCTGCCAAGCGCATCTCAATTGGTAAAGAAGACACCACAATCATTGAAGGTGGCGGAAAGGGCAAAGACATTACAGGTCGAGTCAACCAGATCCGCGGACAGATCGAAGAGACAACGTCCGACTATGACAGAGAAAAGCTTCAGGAGCGTCTTGCTAAACTTGCAGGCGGTGTCGCAGTCATCAACGTTGGTGCTGCTACTGAAACTGAAATGAAAGAAAAGAAGGCCAGAGTCGAGGACGCTCTTCACGCAACACGTGCAGCCGTACAGGAAGGCATCGTTGCAGGAGGCGGAACTGCACTCGTCCGTGCACAATCTTCACTCAGCAAACTCAAGTTAAAGGGTGATGAGAAGACCGGAGTAGGCATCGTCGAAAGAGCCATCGAGGCTCCTCTTCGCCAACTTGCCGCCAACGCTGGTCGCGAAGGCGCTCTGATTGTTGAGAACGTAAAGTCTGGAACTAAGGGCTATAACGTTGCTACTGACAAGTATGAGGACCTTATCAAGGCAGGGGTTGTTGATCCAACAAAAGTGACCCGATCAGCACTTCAAAATGCCGCTTCTATTGCTGGATTACTTCTGACTACAGAATGTTTAATCACAGATCTTCCTGAGAAAGAAGAGCCGGACGCCGGCCATGGACACGACCATGGAATGGGCGGAATGGGCGGAATGATGTAATTTCGACCAAATTCTCTATAGAATTAACACAACCACAAAAGGCACGTCATTTTCATGGCGTGCCTTTTTTTGTCTTCACAAAACCCACAAATCTATCTCAATATGTAAAAAATGAGGTTTTAACAATTTACCTGTTATTTATCTGTTAAGAATTTAGACGATGAAGACATTAATTACTTTAGTCTGACCCTTGGCGGACAACTCAAAATAATCACATCAAGAAACTAATAAATCCATGACCAAAAAAGCTGCGAAAAAAGCAACGGCCAAAAAGAAGGCCGCTAAGAAAACACCATCCAAAGCCACGGGCACCAAAGGTGACCTGCAAGCCGTAAAAGATCTCGGAACAGCCAATGATAAACTCAGGGCCGAGCTGAGTAAGACCATCGTCGGTATGGATAATGTTATTGAGGAAACACTGATAGCCGTTTTCTCACGAGGGCACGCACTACTGGAAGGCGTTCCCGGCCTTGCCAAAACTTTGCTTGTCAGCTCAATAGCTGAATGTCTCTCACTTTCCTTTAAGAGAATCCAGTTCACTCCTGACCTGATGCCTTCAGACATCACGGGTTCAGAGGTCCTTCAGGATGACCCTGTTTCCGGGAAACGTCAGTTTCAGTTCACCAAGGGACCAATCTTTGCGAATATGGTACTAGCAGACGAAATTAACCGGACTCCCCCAAAGACACAGGCAGCACTCCTAGAGGCCATGCAGGAAAAGCAAGTATCGGCCGGCGGTACCGATTACACGCTGGACGCACCTTTCTTTGTGTTAGCCACTCAGAACCCTCTCGAACAAGAGGGCACTTACTCACTCCCCGAAGCTCAGCTTGACCGGTTCATGTTCAAAATTCATGTCGATTACCCAACATTCGACGAAGAGATTGAAATCATGAAGTCCGTAACGTCAGGAGTAAGTAACGCATTGACATCCGTCCTTAAGAAAGCCGAGATCCTCAAGTTACAGGACGTCGTCTCTAGAATTCATGTCACTCCACATTTGTACCAATATGTTGCGACTTTAGTTCGTAACACTAGACCGGATGAAGACAATAAGATTGATGCTGTAAGGGACTATGTGTCCTGGGGGTGCGGGCCAAGGGCTTGCCTCAACCTCATCACCGGAGCCAAAGCCAGAGCCGCTCTAAATGGTAACATTAGCGTGTCCTTGGATGACATTAAAGCTCTCGCTAAACCAGTCCTTCGCCACCGCATGGGATTAAACTTCCTTGCGCAGTCAGACGGAGAAACGACTGACTCAATAATTGAACAACTCATTGAGGTGACACCAGAGGGCGAAGAACTCCATGGCGCAGCATAAGAAAAAATACCTAGACCCTGAACAGCTCAAGAAGATCGGCAACCTCGAAATCGTAGCGAGGCAGGTCGTTGAAGGGCTAAGGATCGGCTCACACAAGAGCCCGGCTAGGGGCATTAGTAGTGAATTTTCGGCCTACAGGCAATATGTTCCAGGCGACGAAACTCGTCACATTGACTGGAAAGCCTATGCCCGATTCAATCGCTACTATATTAAACAGTTCGATGCTGAGACCAATTTCATTGCAAATCTGCTTGTCGATGGCAGTAAATCAATGACTTACGGTTCAAAAGCTAATGGACTGACAAAACTCGAGTACGCCAAGTTCATGGCAGCGAGCCTTGCCTACCTGACAGTCAATCAGGGAGACTCGGCCGGCGTGGGCATGTTCGACGGTGAACTTAATAATTACGTCAATCCAAAGAGTAACATGAGTGTCCTCAATGACATCTCAGATCAGCTCGAACTTCTAGAACCACGACCACGGACCAATGTTGGGGGAATC
>JABGYE010000370.1:0-4577 GCA_018675395.1 Akkermansiaceae bacterium | reverse complement strand
TGAAAACGCAGAAGACCCCTCTAAGGTTGAAAAGCTGAATGTAACCGTCGGCAAAACAACGGAAATACTAAAAGCTCATCAATCGGAATTGGATGAGATTAAAGCCAAAGAAACAAACATAAGGACAGAGGCCTCTACGAATAAACAAACAGTCGATGCATCAATGGCCGAAATAAAGACCGCCGAAACCAATCTAAAATCACTGTCTGACGAAAACACAAAGTTAGACACATTAGCAAAAGAGGCTCACTCTTCACTTCAATCAGCACAAACCAATAATCATAAGTCTCTTAACCAAATCAAATACTGGGAAGCACAGACATTTAACGTTAAGCGTCATCAGAAAATCACAGAAAGAACGCCATTATCTGATGGACACCAAGAAACCTTACTTGCCATGAATAATGCTCAATCCATTCATGATGCCGCATCTAATGAGAAGAAATCAGCAGAAGAAACGCTCCAAGCCGCTGATAAAAGTGTCAGCCAGAAGCAAAAGGATTTATCAACTCAAACAGAAAACCTTCCCAAACTAAAGGGGCGATTAACTCTTGAACACTTGCTCGTTAAACACGGTCAAGCAACAATCCAATCAATTCGCGAAGCAATGAATGGAGTATCAGATGATATCAAAGGTGAATTCCAAAGCGCTCTGGAAAAAGAAATGGCTCTTTTGACTCAAGACCAAGCAAAGGCCAATAAAACGCAAGACCTTGTCGATAACAGCATTCCTCGAGCAGAAGCCTCATTAGAAGAAGCCATAGCCAATAGGAGCGCTGCCGAAAAAGTCCTAAATATCAAAACAATTGCGAAGAAGACTGCAATGAAAAAGCTAACCGAGACCACAGCTTCACATGGAACTGTTACTGAGAAATTATCCGAATTTGATAAATCCATGGAGAAGATGTTTCAAGAGTACCTAGGAATGCTTCCTGCGCCTCTATAGATTTTACAAATTGACTAGCTCTTTATCGGACTTTGGTGTCATATATGAAAATATATGAGATTAAGCCACTTGGCCATTCTTGCCGCTACAACTTCATTAATTACCTCCGGCTGCGTTTCCACTGGCTCTGATTCAACTAAGGTCAGAAGCTATAGCTGGTCCGGCCTTGATGCGCAGTTACCAAATGGCAGCAATACCACCCCTTCCCATAAGATGTCCAAATACGAATATCCATTCGATAGCAATGGACGTTACGTCTCATCTTGGGCCGCAGAAGGAGAACGACGTCTTGGCAGAAGCTCAAAAAAGAGCAGAGGTTCTTCAAGAAAAAGAAGTGTCAGCAGCTCAGCAGGAAAATCTACCAGCAAATATCACCGGATAGTTTCTGGGGACACACTCTATGGTCTTGCATTAAAATACAGGACATCGGTAAGCGCAATAAAACGCGCAAACGGCATGAGCTCCGATGTTATAATAAAAGGAAAAACAATTAAAATTCCCTAAGAGCTCTACTAGGAAATTTTGTTTTTCTTTTTCTCTTCTTTCTTCCTTTTCCTTGCCTTCTCCTTCGCCGCTTTTCTTTCTTCCTTGGCCTTCTTTTTCTTAATTATCCGTCGAAGCTCTGGCCAGCAGTCTTCTGTCACAATAAAACCAACGCATTTGCGACTACCACAGAGGCAGGGATGCCTCTCGTAATCTTCAATTCCAAAACCATAGTTGAAAGAAAGTTCTTCATCACAATCAATGTCCCGAATAGCGGTTAACCATATTTTCAATTCATCATCTATCTGCGCCTCACAATTAGGCTCACAGCTATGATTGACTAGTCTCGCTGTATTCCATTCAAAATTGCCATCCAAATCCCAACTCTCATCAAGTGTAAATAGATAGACCTGAGCTCCCCCCGTTTCCTGAGACTCGTCGTAAAGCGCATTGCCTCTTCGATCAGATTCCTCTTTATCAATTCGCTCTCCCAGATACTCAATAATGTATTCCCCCTCGGGAATATCTTTCACTGCAAACATGCCTCTTCCATGAACCTCCGAACCTCTAACCTCGGCCCAATCTGATCTAGATGGAGAATGCTCTTCCATTAATCGAATCTAATTCCGTGCACTCGCCCAATGTCAAAGTGTATACCTCACGCCAATTCTTATAAATCCCGTAATGAGTAAAGTGGTAATTTTTATTTATTAGAATGGTCGCCTGCCGCGCCCCCTAAAGCCGTCACTGCCTCCTCGCTGCAACTCTTCAGCCGGCAACTCAATGAGCTTTGTTTTCTGTTCCGCAGAGAGGGACTCTGAAGTTTCTAAATATTCAAGAGCCGAGGCACGATCAGATGCGAGCCAGCTCCTTGCTGATCTTTCAACTTGTTCACTCCTCATTTCCTCATTACTAATCGTATCTGCCCAAGCAACTGCTGCACTTGGATCCTCTCTAACAGAACGATCTCTTAAAAGTGCAGCTACTCCCCTGTCTCTAGCGTCACCAACGGGCTGTTCACCAAGCCATTCTGATGCTGCCTCAGGATCAGATCTCATCCACTGACCGACTACTTCTCCAGTTGCATCAACCTTACCCTTACCATCATCCTGAGAAGCGACCCACTTAGCAGCTTCCGCAGTAGCCTCTTCACCATTTCTGGCCCACTGCTCAACAACTTCCTTCATAATTGAATCTCTCTCTGAAGATTCCATCTTATCAAGATACGCCACTGTCGATTCTGCATCCTTGCGAACCCAATTCTCAAGGGCCTCTTCCATTACCCCTACTCGCCCTTCACTAGTCAAACCTTCAGCCCATTTCAAAGCCTTCTCAGGCTCATTAGCTGACCACCGATCTGCTATAGTTCGTAATGAACGCTCCTGCTGCTCACCCTCAAAGCCCATGGCAACTTCCGCTGCCCTCAATGGATCATCCGTTGTAATTTGTTCTATAATATTACCAAGAGCATCACCCTTAACTTCATCAGGCAGACCCTTAGCCCAAGCCAAAGCCGCATTCGCGTCTTGCTTGGCCCATTCCGATGCAACACTTGAAGCTGTTCTCCTCATCGACCAATCATCACCCCCCTCTTTGAGCATATTATTCGAAATATGATCAGCAGCAGCCTTAGGGTCCTTAGATGCCCAGGTCCTAAGAATTGAAGAAGTTCCCCATCCACGTGTCATGCGGTCACGTGTGCCAACATATTCAAGGGCTTTCTCCGGATCGATTTCTGCATACCTAGACATTAGTAACCCCATTGACATAAACATGTCGCCTCCTCGAGCCATTCCGCTCACCTCACCAATGGCCAACTCAACTTCATCAGAATCAAGTTCCTTCACAAAATCAAGTAAAGCTTCCATTCTACCAATTGACCCAGGAGAATTGAGTATCATTTTCATTGCCTCAGTCACATCACCAGAGCGCATAAGTTTCTTTGCCTCAGCAATTAAATTGCTTCCAGATCCTTCGGCCGTAGTATTGGTCTTCTTACTGCCCTTTGAAGAAGATTTAGAAACACCCGTCAAAGAACCAACTCCAGTATTAGAATTTTCACCGGATTGACTTTTCTTTGCACCAACTCCCTGATCGACACCGCCTTGTTGGCCAATAAAGTAACCTCCTGCAACTCCAATAAGTAGAGCAATTAACGTGGATAAAACTGAAGCTATTTTCATGTCATGATAATACAGCCTCATTCGTTCTAGGTAAAGCCTCTAAACCTCTCTACGTAATGTTTAGATCATAATACATAGAAATAATCACTAAGAGAATCTATGCAATGAGCGGCACTTCGGCTCCGTCCAACACTTCTCTTACTCTTTTTGCTAAATCCTTTACATTATATGGCTTTTGAATAGCAGAGTCGGGCCTTAAACCAGTCTCATCCTCAAACCCTTCAAGATCCACCATGTAGCCACTACAAACAACGACAGGAACATCCGCGAATCTTTCCCTAATAATTGCAAGAGTTTCCTTTCCAGACATGACCGGCATAGTAAGATCCAGCAGAACTAACATTATTTCATCTTCGTTTTCCTCCAAAACTTCTAGAGCCTCTTTACCATTACAAGCAGACAAAGTCTTATAGCCGTAACATTTTAATGCTCCTTCGGCTACTCGACGAACCACATCCTCATCATCTACAACAAGGATCGTCTCGGTACCATTAACATCAGTATCATCTTCATTTGTTAGCGACTTAAGGCCCTCATTACGCGCATCCTTTCTGGGCAGAAAAATACTAAAGTTACTACCAACTCCAACTTCCGATTCGCACTCTATCCAACCACCATGCTGCTTAACTATACCATATGATGTTGCCAGCCCTAAGCCTGTTCCCTTTCCCTGTTCTTTAGTAGTGAAAAAAGGCTCAAAGAGTTTCGCCATCACCTCTGAAGACATGCCCACACCATTATCCCTCACTATTATTTCAACAAAGTCTCCTTCTTCTCGTCCAGAACACTTACTTAGCATCGACTGATTAATGCTCTTGTTAGCCGTCTCGAGCACTAAATCTCCTCCAATCTCACTCATGGCATCAATCGCATTAACGCACATATTCATAACTACTTGTTCGACCTGAGTACTATCCGCTTCGACTGTCCAAAGATCATCTGAACAGCCCATTGATATAGTAATG
>JABGYE010000380.1:0-2563 GCA_018675395.1 Akkermansiaceae bacterium | reverse complement strand
TTTTTTCATTCATTCTATTGCCTTTTGTGCTTAATGCGGTCGGAGGCATTGATGGGGTCAGGGAGCTAGTTAATGATCCTGCCAAAATGTCATTAGTTGCACCCGATAAGATCGGGGTCTTTTTCATTATTGCTTTTGGAGTGAATAGTCTTTTTCTCATCGTTTCACAGCCCTTTATCATGGGTGTTTGTTCTGCCGGGCGAACCGAAATGGATGGTCGGTTCGGTTTTGTTGCGGGGAACCTTATAAAAAGAATTTGTACCGCTGCCTGGTCAATTACTGGGCTCGCCGCTTTGGCTTATTTCATAAAAGAGGGAACAGCTATATCGGGAATTGATCCGGACCGTGTTTATGGGCAAATGGCGAAGGAATTCTTGCCTGGCATTATGCCTGGCCTTCTCGGTCTTTTTATAGCGGCCCTTTTGGCGGGTGTGATGAGCTCATGTGATTCATTTATGATTTCTTCCTCGGCTCTTTTCACTCAGAACCTTTATAAACCTATGCGCAAGGGAAGGACCAAGGCACACTATTTAAAAATTGCGCGATTCGCGGCTGTAGTGATTGTGGGATTTGGGTTGGTGTTTGCTTATAGTATGGATGGTGTTGTTAGTGGGCTAAAGTCTTGTCTCAAATTTGGTGCGCCACTTGGCATTGGCTTTTGGATTGGTCTTTTCTGGAGGAGATTTAATTCTTCAGGTGTTTGGGTCAGTACTCTGACAGCTTATTTATGCTGGTGGATGACGACGCAGCCTTTCTTTGTTTCTTTGTTAAAATCTTTTTCATTTAATGAAAAGTTGGGGGTCTTGCGCGCAGTTAATGGTTCCAATGTTGTATATGAGCCTTGGCAGATTGTTTTCTACCTCTCCTCAGCTATCATAGCGGGTATCATTGCCAGTTTGCTCACTGCAAAACCTGACGAGGAAAAAATAAAGAGGTACCATGATTTGATAAGCACTCCGGTCAGGGAGGATGAAGTCATTCTTGAGCCCTGCACATTGCCTGTAGGTACATTGCCCCATGCGAGAAAGAAGTGGTTTGCTAACACAAATTTTGAAATTTGCGCGCCGTCAAGAATGTCCTATGTAGGTTTTCTTCTCTCATGGCTTGCAGTTGCTTTGATGGTCTTTGGATTCATGTGTATTCTGAAGCCCTGATTGATCATAAGTGTTTGACGATCAATATTTAGTACCGCTTTGAACAGGTTTTTGCGATGTTTCAGGTTCAAGACACTTTGGAATTTTCCTGAAAACCTCCACGAAATCAGAAAAATAACCAAAGTATCTTAACCTTAAACTAAGAACGTTATAACAATACAATAATCAGATGAACTGAGTGTTAATCTTAGCTTCTAGAGGATGTTTAAATTTAGCTAAAGCCTTGTTATTTGAGGCATTTTTGCTCTAGTTGGGAAAATTTTTATTTTTTTTTTCAGTTTGAGGAGTCGGACATCCTGGTGCATACGTTGAAACGAGATGATGCTTTCTCTTTAGGAGGGGTGGCAGAGCGGTTGAATGCACCAGTCTTGAAAACTGGCAGGCTGAAAGGTCTCGTGGGTTCGAATCCCACCCCCTCCGCCATCCAATTAGTTAAATTCTTAAGAATTGAAGATCACGGTTGATTCGAGGCTTTGCATTGTTGATAGTTTTTTTATGTCCGAATTTGTTGATAAAGTCGTAGTTGTTACCGGGGCCGGGCGTGGCATTGGCAACGGTATAGCAAAGCGCTTAGCATCGAAAGGAGCTAAGGTCGCGGCACTGAGCCGTTCAATGGAAAATGCACAGTCATGTGCTGATGCGTTGAACGCTGAATTTCCTGAATCATCTAAACCTTATTCGGTCGACGTTTCTGATTTTGATGCAATGGCTGAGGTGGGGAAAAATGTTCTATCTGACTTTGGCAAGGTGGACGTGCTCGTTAATAATGCTGGTGTGACGCGTGACAATCTTATGCTTAGAATGTCTGAGGAGGAGTGGGATCTTGTCATTAATACGAACCTCAAAGGTGCATTTAATTCTGTTAAAGCGTTTCAGCGTAGCCTCTTAAAACAGAACGGAGCACGAATCATAAATATTTCCTCAGTGATTGGTCTTATAGGAAATGCGGGGCAGGCCAATTACGCTGCAAGTAAGGCTGGACTCATAGGTCTGACCAAGTCCCTTGCCCGAGAATTTGCTAGCCGGGCAGTTACGGTCAATGCGATTGCTCCTGGCTTCATTGTGACAGACATGACTGATGCACTGTCCGAAGAATTACGTGAAGGAATCAAGGCTAAGGTGCCGTTAGGTTCTTTGGGTGAAGTTGATGATGTCGCCGCTGCAGTTGAATATCTTGCCGGCGAGGGTGGGCGATATGTTACCGGGCAGGTCCTTACTGTTGATGGAGGAATGGTTATTTAGAGTTCTTTAGTATGCAGTTCATAGAGTCATCTGACTTTGTAGGTGACGCGGTTGACATTATTGCTTCCGCGCTATCTGGTGAGGTTAATCGAGCTCATAGAATTTCCCTTTGTGGAGGAAGTACACCTGAGCCGGTCTATAGAGCTTTGGCAGAAGTCAATTTGGAC
>JABGYE010000106.1:0-17756 GCA_018675395.1 Akkermansiaceae bacterium | reverse complement strand
CTTGGGCTCTCTATGATCTATCCAAGAATCGGACAGAGACAATTAATCTTGCGTCTAAGAACTCAGAAGTTGTTAGTAACTTGGAAAAGATCTGGGACGGAAGATGGGGAAAGAAGAAATAAAGATAAGAGGTTCTTCTATTACTTAGGACTTGGCTCTTAGAGCTTCATCTAAGAACTTAAGGACCCGTTGTCTGTTCTCGCCCTGATAAAACACATTCCCTCCATGCTTTTTACCGGTAAGAACATTCATTTGAACTGAGAGTCCTTTGCTTTTGTAAACCTCAGTTATTGCTTCAGACTGATCAATGAGAACAGTATTGTCCTTGTCACCATGAAATATTAATAGGGGGGGATCATCTTTTGTTACGTGGTGCGCTGCTGATGCAAGCTTGGCAAGTTCTACTTTTTTATCAGCTCCTCCACCAAGAAGATTGTAGACTACGGACCCGACCTTATTTGCTCTTGATGGTTGGGTTTTGCTCCTCAGAATAAAATCAGTTGGTCCGTAATAATCAATGATGGCGGACACTGAGGACCGTTGGTTAATGTTGCCACCAACGTCCCCTTCGAGCCGATCATTGCCAGAGGTCGTTCCTATCAGAGCAGCCAGGTGTCCACCTGCGCTGGCCCCGGCGACGACAATATGATTGGTCTTATAACCGTACTTACTGGAATTTGCACGTAACCAGCGGATAGCACCCTTACAGTCATGCAATTGTGCTGGAAATTTGGCGATTTGGCTAAGCCGATAGGAAATGCTCGCTATACTATAGCCGTGCTCAGTTAACCATTTAATCTTACAGTCATTTTTTGAGCCTTTCTGCCACCCGCCCCCGTGTATCCACACGACAAGCGTTGATCTTTCATCTTTTGCTGGAAGGTAAAGATCCAATTTGAGGCTATGATCTTTGATTTTTGCAAACTCAACATCTTTGATATGTTTTGCTGTTTCTGCCGAGCACGGATCAAACAGATAAAAATTAATGATTGTGATAACTGTAATGAGATAGGGATTCATTTTAGGTGTTATTAATCGGTTAATATCATTGAATTGATATTTTCTCCAATCTAGAAAATTTGTGATCCAGATCTGATCTAGAGCAGTGGCAATGGTTCTCCATCACAGATATTAAAGGGCCTGCCCTGTTTATCGTGAAGTACGGCCTTATGATCGATGCCGAGAGCAGCATATACAGTAGCATGGAAGTCAGCAGGTGAGCAGGCATTCGAGTCCGGTTCAGCGCCTCTGGAATCACTGGCTCCGTAAATTTGTCCTCCACGGATTCCACCTCCAGCAAGTGCAACTGAGTAGACTCCGGGATGATGGTCTCGACCACCGTTACCATTAATCTTTGGGGTGCGGCCAAAATCAGTAAGGAAAACTACCAGTGTTTCATCTAACATCCCTCTTTGTTCGAGATCAGTTAGAAGCGCAGAAACTGATCGATCAAAGACTGGTAATAAGCGGTCCTTCATCTTTGGAAAATGGTTCCTGTGAGTGTCCCAATTATCACCACCACCACCAGCGAGGTCTCCTGCGGAACATAGGGCCTGAACTACTGGAACGCCGGCCTCAACTAAGCGTCTTGATAGAAGAAGCGTTTGGCCGCAAATGTGATCCCCGTACATGTCTCTTACTCTCTGGTCCTCTTTCTCTAAATCATAGGCATCATGGACTGGAGATCCGAGGAGAAGGTCAGCAGCCATTTGCTGGTAACGATCGAGTTGATCGTACTCTGTTCCGGTGCCTTTCTTGCTTCCAAGTTGATTGTCTAGGTCATTTAGTAATGAGCTTCGTTCTTTAATTCTGTTTTTCTTGACGTTGAGTTTAAGATTTAGTGCCTTGTCAGTGTAACGGGTCACACCTTGGAAAGGTTCTCCGGCAGGAGTCTTCATAATGACAGGATCATAAGCTGAGCCTAGCCAACCACCATAATCGCCGGCCATCAACGTTCCATTATCATACATCGAATATGGAAGTTTGATAGCTTTTGGGGTCCCGGCCAACGGCTCATTGAACCTTGATATCATTGACGTTAAGGATGGCCAGTTATTACTCTTCTTGGCTTTTAGTCCTCCCTCTGGATCGTGGCCTGTCAGAGAGACATACATTCCTTGTTGATGACCGCCGTGCCGATGATGAATGGACCGGACAATGGCCATTTTTTCTGAATGTTTTGCTAGGAGAGGAAGATGTTCACAGAACTGAATGCCCGGAGTCGCTGTTGGTATCGGTTTAAATTCACCTCTGATATCAGAAGGGGCATTTGGTTTGGGGTCAAAGGACTCATAATGACTCATCCCTCCCCACGTATATAGTACAATGCAAGATTTGGCCTTTGGTGCCTGTGAGCTTGCCTTAGATACTAAAGAAAATAAGCTCGGAACTGAGAGTCCCGCCAGTCCAATACTCGATCCAAGAAAGTTTCTTCGAGTGTGTTGGAGGTTAATCATTAATAGAATAAATCTAACAATAACCTATTACTACTTTTGCGTAATCTCAAGTCCGCAAAAGTAATTTAGCCTTAGCATTAAACTGCTGTTTTAGCTGATTTAAAATATTGAGCTTTATTACAAAGGTCAGAATTATTCCGTGTCTGTTCGGAAAGGTCCGGCAGGTAAGCCTTCTTTGTTGTACAAATTGGCCTTGGCGGGATTCATCGTAAAACCGTAACGGACCGCCACAGGTTCAGACACTTCCTTGGACTCGACAACGACAGTCTGTCCGTCAATTTTAGCATCTGCCCAGACCCATTTATTATCCTTTCCGGATATAGAAAAATGTTCCAGTTTTCCATCTTTTACTTCGGCAGTAGGTTCTAGTCCGGTTTTCTTGCCAACGATGAGTCCTGATCCTACATGATCGAATGATAGGCGTATTTTATTTCCTTCTACTTTATGACTCTTGTAAAGGGGGCCTGATGGCACCAAATCCTTTTGTCCATAAGTCTGGTGAAGTGCCCACTGAGCGAGGCGCCAGCCGACATCCTGTTTGTTCCTTGGGTGAATATCATTGGCAGCACCGATATCAGTAATGACTGCCATTCCTGTTCCTGGTATGTCCAGTGCCTGAGTCTGGGCTTCGCGAAGTTTAGCCCATCCGTCACCTCCTTCGGGCTTGTCACTTTCTTTCTGAAAGTTGGCTAATTGAACCCAATAGAATGCCAGATCTTTATTTTGGAAAGCTTTTCTCCATCCATTCACAAGAGCGTGTTTCTTTTGATAGTAGGTAATTCCTTCGTTCCCGTTTGATTCGCCCTGATACCAGATTCCTCCACGCATTGCGAAAGGAGTGAGAGGATGTACCATTGAATTGTAAATCGCAGAAGGTTGCCCTCCTCCTACACGAGTGTCTTGCTTGTAATTTTTAACCTGATCGGCAATTTTAGATAACTCGGGGACTGACTCAAAGCCTGCAAGAGTAGTCCAAGGTTCAATTCTCGTGCCACCCCAGTTAGAGCCAATGAGTCCGACAGGTACCTTCAGATCCTTATGCAAACGACGTCCGAAGAAATAACCAACTGCACTGAAATTATTGACTGAATTTGGATCACATACTTGCCACTGTCCGGCACCTTCATCCTTTGGTAATGGGCTGACTGTATGCCCAGGTACGTTGAATAGTCTGATCGAAGGCTTATTTGCGGCGGCCGCTTCCTCTTTAGGGTTCATGGATTGCCTGATTGACCATTCCATATTTGATTGTCCAGAGCATATCCAGACCTCACCGACTAAGACATTATCAAGGTTAATTTTATTTTTTCCGGATACTGTTAGAGTTGCTCCATCCGCATTTGCCTTGAGTGAATCAAGTTTAACCATCCATTTTCCATCATCACTTGCTTTTGCTTTTTTAGTTTGTCCCGCAAATGAAACGGTAACCTCTTCGCCTGCCTCGGCCCAACCCCAAACTGGAACTTCCATGCCACGTTGTAGGACCATTCCGCTACCGATTACAGGGGGTAATTTTACGTCTGCTAGACCAAGCTGGCTAAGACAAAATGTCAATACAGTTAAGAGAGAAGCGAAAGACAGTTTTTTCATTTTAATTATTATTAGAGTTTTATGAATTGATTATAATTAGATGAATGAAAACAGGATGCTAGTCCAGTTCATATTTTAGGAATTAACGCTTTGCCCACTTTTATGGATGTTCTGAAGTAACCGAGATAGGTATCTTTCATGTCAGTAACAAGCCAGCTAGCTGTTGAATAGGTGTTTTGTTCTCTGGTTCCTCCCGGGGCTATTTCTCCATAAAGTTTAAGTCTGCCATTATATTCTACCCAATAGATCTTTACTTTTTGCTTCATTTGGTTGTGAAATATGATGATCGTATTATCACCTGATATAGATCTTGGAGGTATTTCTCCAGTTGATGGAATCCATTTCAGATCTTCAGTGGGTCTGGGTGGTGGTTTTTTTACGGCAACTATTTTGTCCAAATCAACACCCCCTATGATTTTTAATTTTGGTAATTGGTTTTCTAGTTTCTGAACACCAGCGGTAGTGACTCCGGTTTGCCAGACGAATAACTGTTTGAGATTCTTAAGATCTTTTAGTTTTGCTAGGCCCTTATCAGTAATCTTTGTTGAGTAAAGGTTCAGGTATTCGAGTCGTTGAAGGTCTGACAGGTAATCGATGCATGCGTCATCGACTTGGGTCCTTTCCAGATGCAGCCGTCTTAAGTTTTTCATTCCCTCGATGTGCTTAATTCCGGAACTTGTTATTTTTGTATCCCTCAAATTCAATACTCTGACATCTTTTAAGTCTTGAATAGGCTCGAGTCCTTCGTCCTGCAGATCTCTTCCCTTCAGATGAAACTCAACTCTCCAGCCGCCACTATCTGCAGAGGAAATGATCGCGCCACTTTCCTTAAGTTTATTGATCGCGCTAGATTCTTTGCCCTGAGTCCAAATAATGGATGAAAAAAGAAATAAAAAAAGCAATCCAAATAGATTCATATTTGGATTGCTGGATAATTTATTCATTTCATTGATGCTGTTGCATTCTAATAACGGATCTCATTAGGGTATCCAGATTTCATTCCATGCATTGATGGATCGTTTTAGGTTTTCCCTCGAATCACCTTTGATAGCATAGCATTGTAGGCCTACCGGACCATTAAATCCGACACCCTTCAAAATGTTCATTAGCTTAGACTGATCAAAATCACCTCGGTCAAGAGTCTGTATTAGTTTCTGCCATGAACGGCTACCCTCTTCAGCGCCACTGATGCTTACTTGCCATAAAAATGGTGCAGCATTCTTAATGGCTTCTTTCATATCACTCTTTGGTTCGACCTGCAGGAAATGACAAAGATTGAACATGACGCCGACATTTTCTTGGTTTGCCTTTTTAGCAATCCTGACGGCATCACCGATCCGGTCTATGTAGAAACCGGCATGAGGGTAAAGTACTACATTAAGACCAGATTCCTTTGCTTGACCTGCAATTTCTCTAACAAGATTTACAGCCTCTTCGTCGGTGTTGTTGTTTTTATCTCCTTGAACATACAGCTCAATAACTGTGCCGGTCCCCTTCAATTCTCGTATCAGTTCTGAGATTGCTGGATCATAATTGTGACCGTTTCTTTTTAACTTACCACCAACATAAAAACTAAAAATTTTCAGGCCGTTCTTTTTGTAAGTCGCTAACCGTTCTTTGATAGGTTCTTTAGTTTTTAAATATGCGGAACCTATACCGTCGTAACCTAATTCTTTTAGTGTGGTGGCCTTTTCTTTTGCTGTCTTAAAATGGACTCCATTATGGAAAGCGAAGAGGAGGGGCTTTGTTTTTACCTTTTCTATGACGGTCAGCTTGATATTTCTAAAGTAAACGCTGTCTCCATGATTTTGCATTCCGATCCTTCCGATTGTCCGATGAAGGCCGGGAATTTTTTTTCCATGAACTTTGGCAAGATCATCTAGCTTAGTGTCAATGATCTGTTGACCATTAACCCAGACCATACACTTTGGACCAGCGCATTTTATTCGAATGCTTTGCCACTCACCAGCTGCCTTGGTAACGCGGTGACTCGGCTCGAGTGCCGCATATATTGCACCTGTAAATTGATTTGGTTTGAGATTTTTCCATTTTTCACCCGCATCATCTAGCAATTGAATCTCTATCCCATCAACGTATGGGGTTCCTTCTTTTGGCGCTCTGATAAAAATTCCGCTGTTCCCGTTCTCTGGAAGTTTAAAATCCATACTAAGATCAAAGTCGGAGAATTCCTGTTTAGTTGCAATCCACTGAGCTCCTTTCCCGCCCGTGCACGAAAGCGTTCCATCTTTCACTTCCCAGTTCTTTGATGCGTCTCCACCGATTCCTTCCCAGCCATCTAGGTCCTTCCCGTTGAAAAGATCAATAATTCCGGCTTCATTTTTTGCACTAGATAGCGTCAGTGATAGCAGGGTTAAAAGAAGAACAGTTAAGACGTTAGACATTGTATTGTAATTAGAATTTTATGTCTTAATTCCTGAAAATAGCAATGACTATCATAAGTACACATCATTAAATTTTGAACCTGATAATTCTTAACTGGTCAGACAGTGAGCATCTCACTATAAAATGTCCATAATGATAAAAGTGATTATTCATGTATGTCCTCTGTTCATTTTTTCTTTTTGGACAGTTTTTTTGTCAGAGGCACAATCTCTTGGTCCTGAAGAGAATCATCCTCGCTCTTCATACTCCAAGTACTCTGAGAAAGAGATTGCAGCTCAGGTTGCCGAGGTCCGTGAGAGTAGCCCTCAGATGCATCGTGGAGGTTGGCAATGGGACCGTCTACTAGAGAGGTACATCGACAGCGGAAGGAAAGACCCTAATGAATTAAAGATTCTTCGTGCTTATCTGTTAAGTATTCTTGATCGTTATCAGGAAACAAAGGATAAGGGGGAGGAGATAACATTTACCCTGTTTTATAATCATAAATCATGGGGAAGTGGTGGAAGGATGAGGATTTTCGAGGAACTAAAGAAGCAAAACATGCTCACTGAAGATGAGAAAGAAAATTTCAGAGCGCTGGTCATGCACAGTCTTCGAGCTGATTTCAAAGACTATGCTGCACTGGAGAGGGGAGTCAATAATCGGCCTTATGGAATCAATGGTGGACCCGCTCTCGCTGTTAGAATGTTTCCTCAGCATCCAAACTCTGTCCGTCATAAGCCGTGGCTTGATGCTCTATGGAGAGAATTAATCGAGTATGGAGACATGACCGAGACCAATTATTATCCTTATGGCCCGCTGTACCTTCAAGGCCTCATTGACATGGCCTACGGCATGAACAAATTTCAGACGGATAGAAAATTTCTATACTCTCATTTCCGAAGGTATCTCTATTATGTGCATGGTGGTGGGGTAAGGGGTAACCCGAATTCTAGTGCGAATATTATTCAGGGAAAACGCGCACAAATTTATGCTGATCCCTGGAATGCTGAATATTATGGTGGTGCCGAACAGGTCAATGATGGACACGTCTGGTACCGTATGGCAAAAGAATTCAAAGATCCCGAGTTTCTCTGGGCATCAGAGCAGGTTTGTCTTGGTGGTCGACCTCCGCAAGGCCGCAAGGTTCCGAAAGAGTACCTTGAGGCATATAAGAAAAGATTCTTTTGGTTCATTGAGAGAGGAATCGAACCGAAGGTTCCTCAAGGAGGGTCAGGGATAAGTTATTACAGCCCTCTAAAACATAAGATCCCTGAACGTTTGTATTTGTGCCCTAGTAGGGAGAGCGGGAACCCTTTCGTGTCCTTTTTTATCTATGACAGGAATAATAATTACATGCACTACTGTGATGATTCTGACGGTAAGCTTTATGAATATTGTGTGGACGGTGCAAAGTTCCTTCATACTTCAGGCAAGTACACGAGTGGCCGGGCCGGTATCGGTGAAACTGCTTATGATATGCTCTCCGTATTACCGCCTGATATGAAGTTCCCTATAAAAGAGGGATTAGGTATGGATGAACCGAATGGGGAAGTCTGGAAGATGGCTTCGATGTCTATAAAACTGACCCTAAATTCGAGAGAAGGACCCGATTCCAAGAATTGGAAGTTTGATGAAAAAGTAGGATTGTTTCGTCGGACCGATCAGCCCAGACTCGGATACTCTCATGGAAACATGGATGGATATTGGCAATTGAATAACGACTATAATCTTAATTCTTTGCGCATTGGTCCGTTCCCATCAGGTACTAAAATTCAAAATTTAAGGATTGCTGGGCCGAAGGGTGAAAAAATAATAGAGTCCTTCGATTCTATTTCTGATGATCTAGTCATTGAGTTAGTTCAGGGTGAGGACCGTGTTCAACTCACTGGAAAGATGCGGAACATCGCCTGCAAGATAGTGGAAGATGGGAGAAGGCCCGGAAAATGTATTGAGGTGGGAGATGTTGGGGAGGGGAACGGTATTACTTTTGTTCTTAATAACATTAACGAAAAATTTGATGGGCAGAACGAATTCACCAGAATGTCATATGATTTCAAAGGAAAATCAGGTGGAGGCATTACCCCCAACGTGAGAACGAATCCTCGCTATTTTACTCCCTTATGGCACCGAGGAGCTATCCTCGTACGCGAGGATCTTCGGGCTGAGAATGAGGGTGGGGATTCTTTCGGTCAATTCACTATGCGCAATTATTATGGAGCCAATAGCAAATGGTCGCGGCAGTCGGTTCTTACTGCGGAGGGATATTTGATCGTTCGTGATTATTATGTGCCTTGCTCGGACGTGGATGGATACGTTGCATCGCCATGCTGGTCCATTGCTGTAACGGATAAGAATTCAAAGGATGGATCTCATTGGTTTGATGCTCCTGCACGGGACCATGCCTGGTGGCAGAAAAAGAAAAAGAGAGTTATTTTGTATCTTCATCCACAGAAGGGGCAAGAAGTTGGACAGGTCAGGACTCGAACATCTCAAGACATTGGAGGTGCCAATGTGATGAATACTTTTTCTAAGGCAACTCTCAGTTCGGGTGAGCCCTTGGTTTGGCTTAGTGTTTTTCGCCCTTACGATGAGGGTGAAGACACATCAGAATTGGCCAGTCAGATTAAGACTCTCGTTAATAATGGGGGGAACGTTTCAGCAAAGATAGGTGATTTGCGAGTTTTTATAGCCCATGACGGATCATGGCAGGTAAAAAGATGAGGTTCTTTTTATTTAAATTTTGCTTCGCTGAAATCTAATTTATAGATGGTTCCTTTGTCGTAACCTATTGCGTAAAGGTTATGACTCCGGTCCCTGCCAAAGGCAACGATACGATCAGGGCATTGACCTATTTGTCGTATAGTTTCCAGTTTCCGGTTACTTTGAGTTAATCCCCATATCTTTTTTGATTGATAATCTGCACAGATATAAACGCCTTCGAAGGAACTCTTTTCATTGGTCATTGATCGGATCACATATCCCCCAGTAATGGAAACTCCATGCGATCGACGGAAGGAGACTATTGGGGCAATAAAATTACTATTCTCTTTCCTGTATTGAGTTGAGAACAGTTCAAAACCCTCATAAACGTTCCACCCGTGATTTTCTCCTGAACGAACAATCGTGATTTCCTCGAAACGGTTCTGTCCAACATCACCTACCCACAAATCTCCATTTGTTGAGTCGAAACTGAACCTCCATGGTTGCCGAAGTCCGTATGCATATATCTCACGAAGGACTTTTTTGTTTGGGTGGTTATTAAAGGGATTCTCTTTCGGAATCGAATAGGATTTCCCAACTTCGTTATTGTTCACATCGATCCGTAGTATCTTTCCTGAAAATGATTCTAGGTCCTGAGCATGACCTAGCGGATCTTCTTGCGGGCCTCCATCACCCATCCCAATATATAAATAACCGTCCGGACCAAATTCTATGCCACCACCATGGTGAAACTGAGTGGCAACTTCAAACTCGAGTATTTTTTTGGTGGGCTTTCCAGAGTCCTTTAGAAAGTTTTCAGAGGCAATCCTTTCACCGATTGCCATGCCTCTATAGTTTTCTGCCTTTGTCTCATACATTAAATAATATTTCCGATTTTCAGAAAATTTAGGGTGAAATGCGAAACCAAGGAGACCCTCATCATTTGTCACATAGACTTCATTTGGTATGGCAACGAAGGATATTTTCTTTTCGTCACCGTCTTTATCCTTTTTCAAGAGAGAAACAGAGGCTCTACTCTTTTCGACGATGATAAAGGTATCGTCAATTGTGGGGTGCTGTCCGAACCATACCGGTTTCTCAAGATTAATATTTTTTCCAAAGAAAGGCAGAAGTTTAATTTGTTTGGAAAGTGCTTCTATATTTTCAGGTGTGCCGTTCTTATCTAGCCCCTCTGACTGGGGTTGCTTTAGGCTTTCTAAATATGCGATCAAGTCTGTGAATTCTTGTAATTCAAGTTTAGCGTGTAGCCCGACAGGCATTAAGGAAACAGGATTTGTATACTGCTTTTTAATGTTGGATTTGAGGATAGTGGTAATTTCGTTCCCGAGGTTGGAAAGGGTAATTTCTTTTTTGGTCGTTGATTTCAGAATCCCAGTGAATGCTTTCTGATCTTTTGTTTCAATGACGGTAGTATCATAACCTGTCATGATTGAGGCAGAAGGTTCAATGACGGATTTAATAAGATCAGCACGTGAAAATTTATCACCCGCCGCGAAGAGGTCAGGGCCTACACTCTTCGAGCTGCCATCGACAGTATGACACTGAGAACATAAGGCCCTGTCACCTTGAAAGACCTCACGTCCAATTTCCAGATTGCCTTCTTTTCTGGACGCGCTTTCTCGATATTTTTCTTCTTTTGTTTTTTCAGCACTGATGGTGAAACTACTGGGAATCAAAAAGATTCCCAGTAGAATGAGACGGGAAAAGTGCATTCAATTTGAGTAGCTCAATCCACTTAGGGTAGTAGCGGTTTAGGATTTCTTTTCTTCAGATTCTTTAATCTTCGTTTTCCATTACTTTGAAAAATATCTTATCTATTCCTTCCAAAGGATTTTCCAGTCCGGGTTCACCTTCGGCCGGATAAACCGTAAAATCTCCTCCAGATTCGATTGAATCATCAAGGTCGGCATCGAACTGTGTCATATCCTCGGAGTAGAATAGAGAATAGGTTTTTCCGCCTCGAGAATTCCATTTGAAGCGGAAAGTGTCCTCAGCCGCATCATATATTATTTCAGTGAATTCTAGAGGAGCGATTCCGCCTGCTATGCCAAGTGCCCAATCAATGGACTGGCCAATGAGAGTCTTACCGTCCTCGGTGAAGTTATCGAAAGTAATATCAGTGATACCGAGCATGACCCGCTTACCAGGTGCCGCACTTCCATCATTAAGTTCTTCGCCTTCATCCACAATAGTAAGGAATAGCCTGCTAGGATCTTCGTTCTCTGATGCCAGAGATATTGAACCTAGTGCCTGTTGGCCCGTTGACCACCAGACCTCGGTCTGGCCAGTCGATATGGTCACATCATCACCGACATTGAAACCAGCGACTATTGGATGGTCTTCGAGTATCGTTATCACATGATCCTCAGCGACATTGTCTTTGGTCCTGCCTGCAGTGACTTGAAATTCACCTCCACCATTGTCCGCGATAGCCTCTTCCCAGTTAACGATTGGCGTTGTGGAATTATGGAACTTATTCCGCATGTCTCCTGATCCAGGAGTGGAGGAAATGACAAGTACGGCATACTCTGCCTCTTCTCCTGAAGCAGTCTGATTGGCCTGTTTATAAGTAATATTTTGCGCACCATATCTTTCTTCAAGGAAACTCATCACGGTCCCGTCAGCTCCCTGAGTCGCATCGGCTTGTCCGCCGATAAATAGTATCGTCTGCCCTAACTGGGGAAAATCATTTTTATTTGTAGGGTCAGTTCCCTGACTAATTTCTACATTGTCATCAAAACCGTCCCCGTCAGTGTCTGGTTTATTAGGGTCAGTTCCACCTGTCACTTCAGCACCGTCAAGAATTCCATCTCTATCGGAGTCCGAATTTAATGGATTCGTATTGGTGACAGTCAGTTCCTTATTATCATCTAATCCGTCCTCGTCACTATCAGCTTTGTTAGGCTTTGTCCTTGCTTCAAACTCATCGGCATTAGTTAGCCCATCGTTGTCATCGTCTCCTTCAGGATCATCGACTCCGTACTTCTCCTCCCACGAATCAGGCAAACCGTCTCCGTCTCCATCTTCCTGCGTCGCGCCTATGGGACTCGTTCCGTCCGCCAGTGCCTGAATCGTTGCCTCTGGAAGCACTTCTCTCCAGATTGCCACATCATCCAAATATCCATCATATTGCTCGCTGCCATTATTACGCGCGCCGAGCAAGAATGACCCTCCTCCGTTAGGGGCTCGTTGATCCTGTGGGCCTCCATCAAGTTGACCGTCCAGATAAATTGCAGCCGTGTCATTAGCGCCGTCATAGGTCCATACCGCGTGAACCCATTTTTCAGCTTCTAGGGGGGTAGTCGCGTTCCAGTCAGCTCCCCAATGAGCGCTATGTAATACGCCCCCATTGCGGATGCCATTATGAATTCCTTGTTGAGTCTGGCCCCAGATAAATCCTTGGCCTCCGGCCGAACCGATTGGTTTTAACCAGCAGGCAAAGGTGTAGCTGCCATCTTCAAAGTCACGAATCATCGAATTTATATCGATATCAAAGAAATCAATGTGACCACCCGTGAAGTTAGCACCAGTTGCTGGGGTGGAACCTGAGGGCGCGCCTTCGACATCAAAGCTCACTACCCCATCGACTTCACCATTATTATCATTTCCACTCATGTCTTCCGCATCCGCTTCGAAGTCCACGTAGAGGAATGGAGGTGGTATCGCACCTTTACTGTTTTCATCATTAGGATCTGTTCCTCCAACGATTTCACCGCCGTCCGCGTACCCGTCACCGTCCGTGTCTGCATTGTTTGGGTCAGTTCCGGTATCATCGTTATCAACTAATTTTCCGGTATTTGTTTCGACTCCATCCGAGAGGCCATCACCGTCCGTGTCTGCATTGTTCGGATCAGTGCCCGTGTTCGTGGCACTCACATAAGTCCCCGTATCCGTTTCGACCCCATCTTCGAGTTCATCATCGTCCGTGTCTGCCTTGGTCGGATCAGTCTTTGTTTCCTCGTACTCATCGAGGTCCGTTAGACCGTCACCATCAAAGTCACCAGTGCCTGCACCTGGTCCGGGTCCGGCAGCTAAACCATTAAGATCCTCAAGGTTATCAACAAGCTTCTCTTCCCATGCGTCGGGGAGCCCGTCCTCATCATCATCTTCTGAAGGGCCTCCAGGAGTCATGGCCCCACTGGCAAGAGCAGCAATATCATCCTCGGATAATGCCTCATCCCAAATGGCTAAGTCATCAATGTTTCCTGTAAAATTACAGCAGTCAAAGCCTCGAAGAATTCCTCCTATCGTGGTTGTGTCCGGAGTGAATGCACCGATCACACTGTGATCGAACTGCTTATCAAAGACACCATCAATATAAAGATCAAGGATCCCATCATTATCGACCCACGCCACGTGATGCCAGGTTCCATCGAACGCTTCTCCGTTAGAGAACTGGTGCCCCGTATCCCCTCCGTTTCTCACATACAAATCAACGGTACCATCAGAACCATTGTTTTTGGTTCCCATATTAAATAGAGGATCATTATTAGTCGACATCGCTTCGGAGAAGATCCGGTCATCAGCATTATCTATTGTTCCATCGGCCTGAACCCACATTGACACTGTGTAGGAAGGAACAGTCGTAATTGCGATTCCTCCTTCACCATGGTTAATGCTTCCGTACGTCCCCACTGTCCCATCAAAGGCCACTGACTGGCCATTCCCTAAAGTATCGGGTACAGAGTCAGAATAGCTTGATCCACCAAAGAGCTCCCCGTCATTACCATTCCCTGAGGAATCAGTAAAGTCCCCGTCAAGTTTCCAATAACCGACCAACTCGGCCTGGGCAGTTGGAACCATAATAACAGAACATGACACTAACAGAAAAATAGCAATAAAGTGGCAATATAAATCTTTCATCATCGTCATAGTATGCATAATAAAGAAACAATTGAATTACATTTTATACCCTCCATTCAATCCCACTCGGACACAAAATTAATTTGATCCTAGCCTAAACAATTAAAAGTCAATCAATCTGCAAACTCTCCCTCAAAGATAACTATAAAAAAATGAATCACCTAAAATTTCCAACCTGTTTTGCAGTGCATTGTGTCGCTGTTATCCTCTTCAGCATTTGCCAAAGTATCGGAGCCGATTTCCCTGAAGCCGAAGCCAAAGCAAAGGAACACGGTCAATCCGCGATCAAGTCCAGTGCAGCAACAATTAATCAAGCTGATTTGAAGAACTTTCTTGAAAGGTTAGCGTCCGAAGAGTACGAGGGGCGAGGCACCGGAGACAAAGGAGAACGGATGGCCACTGCTTACCTGGCTAGTTTCTTTGAGGGGCTCGACCTCGAACCTGCCGGAAATGATGGAACTTACTTTCAGGAATTCGGTTTCAATGCGGGTAAGGAAATGAACAATGAAAATTATCTCACTATTCAAGTTCACGAACCCCTAGGGTTAGTCAGAACTTTTGAGCCCGGGCAACACTATCTACCGGTCAATTTCAGTATCTCCGGTGAAATAAAACCTGCTCGCACTGTATTTGCCGGATTCGGAATACAAGACAAGGAATATAATTCATTTGAAAACCTTAACGTGAAAGATGCGTGGGTTCTGGTTTTTCGAGGATCACCAAAGGACCGGAAAGAGTTACAAAAATTTGGACCTCTAGTCAATAAGGCACAACAAGCCAAGAAACTTGGGGCAAGAGGAATCATCTATATGAAAGGACCGAACCCCGGAGTCGGCAAAATGCTTGTCTCTCCCTCACAGAACGTTGGAAGTAATAATGAAATACTTCCTTCTATCACCATTTCAGATGAACTCGCCGGCTCATTACTCGGAGGAACAGATAACGGTTCATTTAAAGATATTTTTGAGTCCTTTTATAATGGAAAAAAGGTAGAAGGATTCCCTCTACCTTACAGTATTTCTTCTCAAATCGGCCTAACCAAAAAAGAAGACAAGGGCCGTAATGTGATCGCACGACTTAAAGTGAAAGAGAATTCATCCGAAGAGGCTATCATGATCGGCGGGCACATTGACCACATCGGGTTAGGGACTAGGGGCGGGACCCGAGCCAAAGGCAAGGACACCTCATTGATCCACTACGGAGCAGATGATAACGCTTCAGGAATTGCAGCAGTCATGGAACTGGCTCAATTCTATACTGACCTTAAAAAGCAGGGCAAACTCGATCTAAAAAGAGACATCATCTTTGCTGCCTGGTCAGGCGAAGAAATGGGACTCTTTGGTTCAAAGCATTTCGTAAAAAAACAAAAAGAACTTAAAGGAGATAAAATCTATCCATCCATTTCTGCTTACCTCAACTTGGACATGATTGGACGACTCGAAGAAAAGCCCCTCATCGTTCATGGGACCGGATCAAGTCAATCCTGGGACGCTCTAGTCGATTCAGTTAAAACCGAAATGAAAATAGAAAAATCTGCAAATCCTAACCTTCCAACTGATTCGACACCAATCTATAATGCCGGGGTCCCTATCCTGGCGCTCTTCACAGGACTACATGATGATTACCACACTCCGGCAGACACTCCGGACAAGATCGATTACGCGGGCCTACTCAAAGTCACTAATTATCTTCAGTCACTCACCACAGCAACAGCGAACCGGGAAATGCCACCTGACTATGTGAAGTTCAAAAAGTAACTGTGCGCTCCCTTACTAATTACAATAAGATAATTACAATAAGATCAAACAAGCCTCTGTAGGAGATACGTTGAGAGATCTGCTATAGGAACTCTTTCCTGTTCCATCGAGTCTCTTTCCCTTACAGTGACAGTGCCTTCAAGTTCGGACCCATCCTCTCCTAAAGTATCAAAGTCAATAGTCACGCAGAAAGGAGTTCCTATCTCATCCTGACGACGGTAACGCCGACCCACGGCTCCGGCCTCATCATAGAAAACATTCATAAAAGGAAGGAGCAACTCCTTGACCTCCCTAGCTTTTTCAACAAGTTCCGGCTTATTTTTCAATAAAGGAAATATGCCACACTTAACGGGTGCCATTTTTGGATCAAATCGCATCACTGTCCTGGTCTCCTCCTTGCCCTTCTCATTAGTCACAGTCTCCTCGTCAAAGGCTTCACAAATAAGAGCAAGAACAGTCCTGTCACAACCGGCACTCGGTTCAACGACGTGAGGAATGAGCTTCTCCTTGGTCTGCTCATCAAAGTATTCGATCGGCTTGCCACTCGCCTCACCGTGCTTCTTTAAATCATAATCGGTCCGGTAAGCGACTCCTTCAAGTTCCTGAATCCCGAACGGGAAGTCATACTCTATATCATAAGTCTTACTTGAGTAATGGGCACGTTCACCGTCCGGCACATCAAGTACATGCAATTTCTCACGCGGTATCCCTATCTCCCCATAAAAATTAAGCCTCGCCTCTAACCACTCATCAGTAAGACGGAGCCCGTCCTCGCCACGACAGAAGAACTCGGTCTCCATCTGTTCAAATTCACGGGATCTGAAAGTAAAATTACGGGGATTAATTTCATTACGAAAAGCTTTTCCGATCTGGGCAATTCCGAACGGGAGCTTCTGTCTGGACGTTTCAAGAATATTCTTGAACTGTACAAAAATGGACTGTGCCGTCTCAGGCCTAAGATATGCAACTGAACCCTCATCACTGGATGCACCAACACTGGTCTGGAACATTAGATTAAATTCACGGGGCTCCGTCAGTAATGACCCGTTCGCTGGATTAAATTGAGTCGTGGACTGGAGTTCCTCCCTCTTCTCCTCAATGAGTTCCAACTCCTTAGGCGAAATTTTCTTATCGGGCATCCTCTCACCGTAAAACTGGCGGGCCGTTTTCTTGGCCGAGTCAGGTTCCTTACCTTCAGGGACAAGGACAGCAAATTCGGTCTCAACGGACCAATCAGTCGCCTCATGCTTTGCTCCCGAGTACCAGACAGCGACTCCTGACTGCTCAGGGACCTGATCGGCCCTGAGCCTTGCCCTCGAAAGCAGACAATCAGACATCGGATCCGAAAAACCACCTACATGACCCGAAGCTTTGAGAACGTCCTGATGAGTAAGGATAGATCCATCCATTCCAACAATATCCTCCCTCTCCGTCACGGTCTTCTTCCACCAGTAATCCTTAAGGTTACGCTTCAACTCAGCTCCGAGAGGACCATAGTCCCAGCACCCGTTCATGCCTCCATACATTTCGGCGGACTGAAATATAAAGCCACGCCGCTTACAGAGGCTGACAATTTTTTCCATTCTTTCGTTGCGATCAGAATCAGAGGCCATCGTTTTATGAGTAGTTTATTTGTTTTTTAAGGATAATCACGCTCAAAGCATGCCCGGGGGCGTTAGGTTCGGGGAATTGTATGAAAAATCAAGCCCTGCTCGAACGTTCTCTTTATTCAGTGAACCTTGACTTCCACCCGGCCCAAAGGAATCTTAGTTAAATAATGGCACTCCAATCCAGCTATGATTGGGAACCCGCCCACGCCGGCAGGGCATCCTGGATAAAGCCTCTGATGATCTTGGCGGTCATCTTCTCATTCGGCCTACACCTTGGTCTGTACACCTGGTTCGAAAAGATTGTAATTCCTGCTGAGGAGGCCCCGACCAAATCTGCTTTAGAAAGTTTAAAAGATATCAGGGTAAGGGGAATG
>JABGYE010000018.1:0-3213 GCA_018675395.1 Akkermansiaceae bacterium | reverse complement strand
CTCCACGTCCTAAACGTGTTATTGTAGAGAATGGAGATGAGCTGTCGGAAGAGAAAAAATCCGCTACGCAGAAAGCGTTAAAGCCAATTATTATTGATGGTATCGTAGCTGCTTATGTTGCCAATCCGCGTTACAGTAAGGTTCTACTTCAAGAAGCTTCCGGTGAGCGGCCGCAAAGAGAAAATCAGTTTTTGCGGGGTGTGATGTATGGGCTTGAAAATTGCTACCGTGCGGCCGGACTCGACGACTACGATTGGCGCTCCTTCGGTCCTGATTTTAACGAAGTGCAGTGGAGCTACTACAGCTTTGATCCGAAAGAGATTCTCCCAAAGGAGAAAGGAAGTCGCTACCGTAAAGTAACCTATCCTACAGGTATGGAGATTTGGAACATGCCTGAGTTCGATGCAGATAAGGCAGGCTGGGAAAAAGGTCTACAACCATTCGGGCAACTGGACGGCAAGTTAGTGCCGCTATTAGAGACATGCACTGCGACATTTTGTCGGTGCAGTGAAAGACCACAGACTTTATGGGAAAAGGAGGTCCTGTTAGTTCGTGCGACAGTGGAACTTCCGCCACTAAAGAAAGATCATCGTTATCGTATCGTGGTTGGTGGATCGGGTCACGTGAATTCTGGAGAAGGTTACGCGATCTATCTCAATGGTAAGTTGCTAGGTGAGTCAAAAACTGGAGTTGAAGTCAGGCAGGGCGGGCAGCCTCGCGGGTGCTATATTTATAGCGATTTACGCGATGAAATAAAAGGAGGGAAGGTCACTCTCGCGGTGACCAGCTTCTTGCGTTACAATCATCCGCGTCGTGGACTTCAACCGCCACGTGGTCATCTCTCCCTGCAAATTGAGAAACAAAAAATGCCTTCACTGAAATAGTGGAAAAATAATCGATTAATGATGCAATTTTATTCACTACGCACCCGCATCAAAGTAGTGCTTGAATTGGCATCGGGTTGTCTATTTTTTTTGGGGGCAGCTTCTGCCGCTGATATCCTTTCAGGGAAAACAGGTTTTGAATCACAAATTAAACCGTTCTTTAAAAATTACTGCATTGAATGCCACGGACCGGAAAAAAGTAAAGGTAAGATTACCTTGCACAGTCTCGATGGTGACTTGGCTAGAGGTCAGGATTTGGAAAGATGGGAGCTCATTCTCGATGTTTTAGAGCATGAGGATATGCCACCGGAAGGGGAAGAGAATCGGCCAAGTGCAGAGAATCGCGCTGCCACCATCAAGTGGATTAATTCTAGTCTTCGTGACTACGTCAAAAAAGCGAGCAAGACCCCGATGGCCGTAACGACACGTCGGCTGACAAATTTTGAGTATCAGAATACGATGCGGGACTTATTGGGTCTTGAACTTGATCTGTCCAAGAACCTTCCCGTTGATCCTGATAGACCATATCATTTCAATAACACTTCGGAATTCATGATGATTGGGCCGGACCAGTTAGTTCGCTATAAGGAGGAGGCACGCAAAGCTATGGCAAGTGCGATTGTTGATAATGGTGAACCGGAACTTCACCAAACCATAGCGAAGTGGGAACATGGTCAACCTGGAAAAAAAGGATTAACTCAGGCTGAGATCGGCGTTTATCAGGGGCCTGGCGTTGGTAGGAAAACGGTCAAATTGAAAAGCTGGCCCAAGACAGGTGAGTTCAAAATTCGCGTAAAGGCATCGGGGAATTTTCCGTTAAGGTTTCAGGAAGTGGCACTTCGCTTAGTGATGGGTACGGACCTTCGCCATGATTCAGGCTCGGGCATCTATCAGGAAGTGGGAACTATTCATCTGACAAACACTTCTGACAAACCTGAGGAGTTTGAGTTTCGGGGGCGCATCGAAAACATCCCTGTCCAGCCAGCGAGTAATCACAGGAATAAGATACGTCCTTCCAGTATTACTATCACGGCCCAGAATATTTTTGACAATGGAGAACTCAACGACCACCGCAAGAGCGGGTTTGACGACTCTTGGAGTGTCAAAGCTCCCCGAGTGATCCTTGAGTCGCTCGAGTTTGAGTCCCCAGTTATCGATGACTGGCCACCAGAGCATCATCGACGGATTCTCTTTGACTCACCTTTGCGTAATTCAAAGACCGACGAGTATGTATATGAGGTTATTAACCGCTTTATGACGAGAGCGTTCAGGCGACCTGTCGATAGGGAAGAAGTCGATCATTATTTTCAGATCTACAAAATCTATAATGCTGAGTTCGACACTCTTGAACAGGCGATGAGGGAAACGCTCGCGATGATGCTGATCTCACCGCAGTTTCTTTATCACACGGCTATTGATCAAGCTGCCGCTGCGAAGCCATACGAACTTGCTTCTCGACTCTCCTATTTTCTATGGGGAAGTATGCCTGATGAGGAGCTATTTAATCTTGCTGCCTCAGGGGAGTTGAATGATCCCGCAATCATTGAGGTTCAGACGCGTCGACTCCTCAAGGATAATCGTGCCGTCAGTTTTGTAGAAAACTTTAGCACCCAGTGGCTGAGTATATCTAAGATGAAAACGGTAAACATTAATCATGATCTCTTTCCTCGGTTTCTCTATACCGTACACGTTGGGGAGAGACGTGGTCAGGAGCAGCTTTTTCGCCCAACTATTCGTGACTACATGCACGAGGAAACGGTGGGATTTATTGGTGAACTGATTAACAAGAACTTGAGCATCATGAATATCGTTGACTCCGATTTTGCTTACCTCAATGAACCACTAGCTGTGCATTATGGTGTAAATGGTGTTCGAGGATTGAAATTTCGATCCGTTCCGATAAAACCCGAGTATCATCTTGGAGGGCTTTTGGCGCAAGGGTCTGTGTTGGTAGGAAATTCCACGGGCTCTGCCCCTCATCCGATCTATCGTGCGGTCTGGTTGCGTGAAGCGGTTCTGGGCGACGAGGTCAAGCCACCACCTGCCGAAGTGCCGGCGCTATCTGATTCCGCTGGTGATTCCGCTGAAGAGGCTATCTCGATCAAGAATTTGCTCGAGCGCCATCGAAATAAAGACAGCTGTTACGATTGCCACGTGCGGCTTGATCCGTGGGGGATACCATTCGAGCGCTACAGTGCGATAGGGAAATATCAGCCCTTGGTTCCCAAAGATAATATCCGAGTTCGGAGTTTTAATCATAAGCAAGATAAGACCTTCGCAGATTATCAGGCTTATCTGAAATCAATCTACACAGAGAAAGTGAACGCTT
>JABGYE010000077.1:0-7011 GCA_018675395.1 Akkermansiaceae bacterium | reverse complement strand
TAACTGCGCATGGTGCCAACGGGTCACCGCATTATACATCTGCTTCTTGGTACCCACATCGTCCCACGAAGTGATCCCGTCATCGTCCTCGGTCTTACCACTGGAATCCTTCCAGTGAGATAAAGCATGCCAGGTCCCTTTAACTCCAGGAATAAAATTAAAGTAACGGTTACTCTGACCGTGGTCCAACATGAATGAGGATACCTTGGTGGCACCTGACCAGAATGACAGAGCCATCAGTTCAAGCATTTGTCGCACGTACTCCTGGTGATCTGAAGGGATCCCAGGATCGGGTCTAGAGAGTGTATCCGTTAAAGCCTTATCCGCTGCGATCCTTTGACTATTTTTTTCGGCAAATTCAAATCTTCTCTCAATGGAACGGACCGCATCTAGGTACTCATCAATCTTGCGACCATCAGCAATACTGGCCCTACGCTTTAGCGATTTGGACTGGTCATTGACCAGATCAATAACGCTCCTATCAAGAAACCCCTCTTCGGCCCTGCGGAAGAGCTTATCAAAGACTGCTCTCGGAACAGTTTCACGAGCAGCAGGAACATCCCTATCTACCCAAGAAAGACAATTCCTCGGCAAGCTTCCTGAAAAACTTCCCTGACCCGCAGTGCTCAGTTCAAGTGATGGGAGCGGAGTATCCTTTCCGAAATGACGAGCCGCTATCTGGTCCACTGAAATGCCGCCCGCATCATTTTTGTGCCCATTATAAGAGCCTCCAGTGAGCCAGGTCGCCGTTCCCGCCGCATGGCCGTTCCCTCGTGGAGTCCACAGCTTACCAGTAATGATAAGATCAGATCGGTGGTCCTCAAGAGGTTCCATCCATTGATTCAACTGCAGTAGTTTCCCATCCTCACTGACCTTCCTTGGTTTCCAGGAACCGGTCGCGGAACCGTTAGGAAAATAAATATAGGCGAGTCTGTTATTCGGATGACCAAAGGCCTTATTCGATGAGTCAGCTCCAAAACTTTCTAGTGCCGGCATGGCCATCATGGCGCCGACTCCGCGAAGAAATGTCCTTCTGTTTGAATTGATCATCTTATCTATGGCTTCGTTTTATTTGAAAGTTCGGCCGGCACTCTTTTGATGGTAAAGGGGTAACTTAAGCCAATTTCTATTACCATATCCTTGAGAGGATATCCAGAACCTTTGAGCTTCTGTGCGATCTCCCTGACCACGGCCTCATCATAATACTCGAGCTGTCGGCCCAGTGCGTATGAAAGCATCTTGCGTATGAGCTGCTTACCCAAATCATCTAGGCGCGTATCAATGAGCGCCTTCTTTAAACCTTGAGGGCCACGGAAACGAGCCCCGTTCGGCAGTTCACCGCGGTTATCAACACCATTACGCCAACGCCCAAATTCAGAATAATTTTCCAAAGCAAATCCGAGCGGATCAATCTGCGAATGGCAACCAGCGCAACGCTTCGAATCGCGGTGAACTTCAAGTTTCTCACGAAGATTCGAAGCTGCCCGTCTGCCACCACCAACTTCAATCTCAGGAACATCGGGTGGTGGTGGTGGTGGTGGTGTCCCAAGTAATGTGGTTAAGATCCAAGTCCCTCTCAGGACCGGGCTGGTCCGGTGAGGAAATGAAGTCGTTGCCAGAACACTAGCGTGTCCTAATATTCCTCCACGCTGCCTAGTATTAATTTTCACTCGGCGCATCTTATTACCTTCGATGCCAGGAACCCTGTAATATTCAGCCAATTCCGCATTCAGAAACGTATAATTCGAATCTATCAGACGCTCGATCGGCTCATTCTCCATGACCAAAGAATGAAAGAACAGTGATGTTTCCTCCCTCATTGCAGCCATAAGCGTTTCCGTGCACCAAGGATTATCGATCGGATCCTTGCGGATGCGCGGACCCACATCATCCGTACTCAACCACTCACTAGCAAAGATACGGCCTAGAGATTCACTTCTCGGATCCTTTAGCATCCTTAAGATCTGCTCTCGAATTCTCTTATCATTCTGGAGCTGATCTTTTTCAGCTAAAGAGAGAAGATTCTGGTCAGGGGCCGAAGCCCACAAAAAATAGGACAGTCTGGATGCCATATCGTATTGCGTTACCTTAGTATCCTTGCCCACCGAAGAAAGTTCTTCCGCTTTTAATAGGAAGTTAGGAGATAACAGAATCACTTTCATGACAGTGCCGATCGCCTCCTTATCATTCTTACCTTTACCTTTCTGTACTTGATAATGATTCAAATAAGAATTCATTTCTTGATCGGTGGGAGGCCTACGAAATGCCAACCGCACAAAGCGTCTTAAGGATTGCTTCACATTGCCGTTGTCAGTGAGCCTATCCCAAACCGATTTGTCTTTTTGCGCTGCATCGATGACCGTCTCAGCGGCGCTCATGTATCGGTCAAGATGAGCAGTGTGCAGAAAGAGCGTGTTAGCGCTATTTGAAAATCCACTCGTGCCGGTAAAGTCCATTGGGAACTGGTCCGCTGGGCGCAAATCAAGACCGACAAGATCACGGATTGTCCTATTATATTCTTCGCGGGAAAGGCGCCTTGCAGGAACATGGCCCGGGGCCCTGACCTGGCTATAATCAAATAAATCCACCTCATTTGAAATCCATTTACGAAGCCTAAGACGTTCCTTTTCATGAGGTTGGTCCTTATCTTTAGGAGGCATATCACCATTACGGATCCGTTCAGCAACGTTCTCCCAGAGAGACCTATCACGTACTAGTGGTCGCCTACTAAGTGCCGACTCAAGATCGATGTCCCCCTTAGCCGTTTCAGCATCATGACAATCCAGACAATATTTACTAAGTGTTGGAAAAATGTGTTTTTTGTATTCATAGGAGACACCCTTTAAATCCTCATCCTTTTGCGATCCTTCAGTAGCTGGAGCCTCATAGGAAGGTCCATCATCCTCATCTTCATCTTCTTCTTCACCCTCACCGAAGAGCTCCTCAAAGAGCTCACGAGCTGCCTCTTCAGAACTTTCCTTGCGCCACTCAATTTCTTCCTTCATTGACTCAGCCTCTTCCTCTTCTCCTTCTTTAATGAGTCGATCAATTAATTCAGTATCCATTTTGTTCCTGAATTCCAAATGCTCAATGAGCAATTCACCAATCATTTCCTCTCCCTCAGTCTCTGATATTTTCCCTTCTTCTATTTTCCACATCTGGTACTCCATCGCTGAGAAATTATCAGCGAGTCGAGCGACCCAGTGCGCTGATTCCTTACCCTCTTCTTCCTCGGCCTCATTGTACTCTTCTTGTATTTCTTCGATCCTCTGTTCTGCCTCAATTAATATTTCAGAATATTCTTTCTCCTTTGCCTCGGAAATAATCTTAAGAATTTTAGGAGTATGTTTTTTAAGGAAATCCTGAGTCTCTTTGTCCGGGTCAACAGCGAATAGTAAATTCCCGCCAACAAATAATAACGACAGAAAAGAAACGACGCTGAACCACGCAAATAAATTCCTAAAGAGCATAGCGGATCAATGAATGCATTAATGCTAATATCTAGATTTTATTTTTCCAGTTCGGATAAAGTCATTGATCATCGGATTCACTTTTTCACCCTTTGGACCAAGCCCGTGACCAGCTCCGATAATCTTGAGATGTGTAACGTTAGCTTTTTTATAAGAATAGGAAATAATACCGCCACTAATTTCTTTGCCTTTATTATCTGCAATTTTCTTTCCTTTGAATCCTTTTTGTTGAGCCCAATAGAAGGCAGTGTCCTGCGCTGATAAATGAATTGCCTTTCTGCCCCTCTTGCCTCCAGCATAAGGAACGACCCTATCCTCAGTACCATGAACTGTCAGTATGGAGCTTTTTGTTACAGGCTTTTTCTTAACATCATAATTTCCGTTCTGATCATCTGATCTTTGCCAAAACGATCCATCATGGTATTGCCCCTCCTCCATGGAAGAAACCATTGGTACAACATTTCTTATCAAGTTCTCATCATCTATCTCAACAAGTAAGCGAAAGATATAACCAGCCCCATTAGAAAACCCAACCATTGAAATGCCAGATAGATCGGCTTTTGGATAATTAATTTTAAGGGATTTTATAATCTCTTTGAAAAAATCAGTGTCTGGAGCCTTGGTTGCTTCGTCCGAAATATTCCAGCCCCTTCGATATCCTTGAGGCGATACAACAAGGTAATCATTAAAACGTTTTGCCCATCCTCTAATCATATTACTGGCCTGACCGCCACCACCATGGAAAACAAAAAGGACAGGGATTTTTGATTTTCTTTTTTCTGGAATACTCACAAAATACTCACGGTCGTACCCTTCCTTCTCTTGGTCCCAAGATTGACGAATCACGTGGCGCTTGAATTGACCCGAATCAGGTTTCCTAACTTTTCTCTTCTCTGGTTCTTCCGGGCCAACTGTAGCCAATAGATGCTCCTCAAGGGTCACTTTTCCGTCCTTATTCCTATCGACGTTTTTAAAATTTTCTCTAGGTCCCTCTGGAACTTCACTAGGAATTAGATAACCATCACCGTTCTTATCCCAGTTCTTAAATCCTCTAGTCGATTCCGCACGCTCGTCAGCTATCAGAAATTGGGAAAATCCTAAAGTAATGAGTAAAAGAGTAATAATTAATTGTCTGCAATTCATTATTTATAAACGTACACGATCAAATGAAAAACTCACTTGATTTCCACTTTTCTCTTCATTGAAGACATCACATAACGATGCTCTATTCCGATGCACTTCTCTTCAAACCAATGCCAGTACCAACGCGGCTGGAGAATTGAGTGGATCAGGTCAGTTCTGATGACTTCAACATGATCAGAGCGCTGCACAAAACGGTAACCGGCACTGTCCAAGTCCAACCATTCCCGAACCTCAAAAGAATCAATAATTTTAAGCTCAATGTTTTTCCCGTAATTCTCCTCTGTGATCTCCTGTAATATACTTCCCTCATCAAAGTGACATACCCTTTGATTATCAGGCAAGAGGACACAGTTCCTCGGCACGGGTAAACCAATAAATTTTAAGAAAGAATCGTTCCCGTCAACCTCACCCGATTCCCTCACAACGTTCCATACCTCATTCATTGGAGCGTAAAACTTCATGCTGGTTCTCACTTTAAGGGGCCGCGGTTCCCGGTCCTCCCCGTCAGTCCATCCGACAAGAGTCATGAGTGACAGGCTAATTAGTATGACCATGTGATTTCCATACCGGTGAATGAATTTTTTCGCAATGTGGTATCCGAAAAAGGCCCCCGCACCCATTGCAATCATGACAATTGGGAAAGTTACCAGAATGCATAATATGGCCTCCCACCCACTGATCAAAAAAAGCACCGAACAGAGGAGTGAAGTTAATAACATGATGGCCAACATCCCTCGGCCCCTCGAAGTGAAAGCAACTACGAATCCGGTGAGGAAAGGAACCATAATAAAGAGTCCCAGACCATAATCATGATTCAATGTATAACCTAATACCACTACCCCACTAGCGACTAGGGAGTTAACTATGGCATGATACCAGCACCTGCGATCCCAACGAAAAATTGAGTCCTTGTTTTTTTGTGTTTCAGATTCTTCTGACATCAACTTCCCCAATCACCTCAAAAATAGCTTCTTTGCTTGAAAAAGTCTATGCCTTCTTCTGCCTAGCTAACCAATCAAAAATTGCTGAGGGTATCATCTCATGACCACCATCAAATATAGTAACACGAGTGGCTTTTGATTGGCCGCGCCAGAGAGGCTGCCGGTCCTTTCCGTATGATGAGTCAGAGTTCGCACCCTTAAGGGATTCAGGAACCTTTGATTCTTTGGTGAAATAATCGATCTGTTCTTGAGTTAATTTGAGGGAGCTTTCGGCGAGCAAGTTAAATGCTTTTAGAGAGTGACTGATAGGGACACTCCCCTCATGCCCATCACGGATACCAGCATTAATATCTAAAGGAACATTGGATGCTTTACCGAGCCAGGTGAGTGGTGAACGTTTACGATATTCAAGGTCCACTTCAGAATTATCTCCTGGCTTCCCTTTGCATGAAACTTCAAGGTCCTTGTAATAACGGCGCCCGGACCTCTTACACTCAGCGTGCCAAGCAGCACAATCCGTGATCGGGACCCAAGAACTGACACCGGCCCAGATATCAGGGGCCCGTCCCGCCATCTGCAAGGCCATGTGCCCACCGCCAGAAGCACCAGCTAAATAGATCCTGTCCGTATCAATTCCCGTCTTTTCCTTCGCCCATTTAACAGCATCAATAATGTCACTCACTGCAAGATCGGATCCGCAAGCGTCCGGCCTCTTATTAGGGCCCCGAAAATCAGGATGGATGAATGCCCATTGACGTTCAATGCAACCTTCCGCAAGCGGAACATTATAAGTGTTCTGCCAGCCACTGCTCCAAGTATGCAAAGCAACTAAAAGTGGCACTTTTTTCTCAGATTCCGGAGCAAAGAATAGAGCCTTTTGTAAAGTTCCATCCACTGAACTCTTTATCTGAACTTCTCTTACCTGATCTGGATATTTACCGTCCGCGTGTCCGTTAATAATTAAGGTTCCAACTAAGAAAAAGATTAAAGAAAAGGCACTAGGCTCATTGAACCTAATGCCCTTAATCTTTGAATTTAGATTAATTAATGAAAACAAATTGAATACTTATCAGAAAGGATAGAGATCCGATTACTCATCCATTACCACGACGCGGAAAAATATTTTTGGAACGCCCGGCTCAGGATTTTCAAAGCTATAGGATGTCGTTTCCCCTTCTTCACCAATGATACCATCATCAACGTCAGCATCAAAATCCTCAAGGTTCAGAGAATAGAATATGCCATAGGTTTTCCCTGGCCTTGAATTCCAGGTCAGCTCAATGTTTTCAGTGTCCTTCTCGTAATTTATTTCGACAATCTCATTCAGAGCCCCTGCTCCGACTTCACCAAAGTACTCGAGTTCCCCAATCTCATGGGCACCTCCATTGGTTCTAGTCACATCATATTTGATGAATGTGTAGGGATCGGATGGTCTAGGAAGATTAAATAAATAAACT
>JABGYE010000019.1:0-12794 GCA_018675395.1 Akkermansiaceae bacterium | reverse complement strand
GTACCTGTTGAACCAAAACCAGTTCTTATAGGTGACCGAACGACGTAATTTCTCCATGTCTTTTCCGGCCTTAACCGTTTTACCAAAAAGACCACCTGCGATTACTTCTGCGACGTGTCGATTGCCCAGCTCGTTCAGGTGCACTCCATTGATTGTGAGCGCTTCCTTTGATTTGGAATAGAGGGCCTTACTTGGACTAAAAAGGTCAACAAATGTAACACCCTTTTTTTCTGCTACTGCCTTGATGGCTGCCGTGTATTGTTCTAACCGAACGTTATTTGCTTTACCGTCCGGTAAATTTGGACTCTTTAAATCCTCGTGTGCAATTGGTGAAAATAATACAAAGCGAGGAGCGGATTTACCGTTAGGCTTTAGTTTTGTATAATTGTCAATCATGCCCGACAAGTCGTTCATGAAAGATTCAAGACCCTTTTCACCTTTGAATGATTCGTTGTAACCGAAAAAAGCAAAAATGACATCAGCTTCGCAAATTTTCAGATAATTTTCGGGTGATGGAAACCCAGAGTTTCGTGGTCTTTCTTTGACCGTGTCTCCGGTAAAACCGAGATTACGAAATCTTACTTCTTGGCCCTTAAGTTCGCTTTGCAAAACAGCTTCAAACCAACCATCGTGGTTGAACCGGTCAGGTAGGCTATTACCTATGAGACAAACAGAGTCACCTTTTTGAAATTCAAATTTTGCCAGAGCGGCAGAAGAACTAATAATTAATGAGAGGGCAGTTAAAATACCCAGATAATTTTTTGGCATGGTGAGTTTATACTACCAAAGGGTGTGTTCTGTTAACTAAAACTAGCCAAAAAATGTTATTTTTTTTACAGACCGACGTAAAATCACTAAAATTCCCCTAGAAAAAGAACTCTATTTCAGTCCACAGATTAATAAATGCCTTATTATATTTTAATTCTTAGATGCTTAATTTTAGCTTTTCTGGCCTGCAAGCAGGCCATAGCTCGGCCAAATATTGTGTTTTTGCTGGCCGATGATCAGGCCACCATATCAATGGGCTGCTATGGCAACTCAGATGCCAGGACCCCGAATCTAGATTCTCTATCAGCACGTGGAGTGACTTTTGATAATCATTATGACACGACGGCTATCTGCATGGCGAGCAGGGCTACCATTCTGACCGGTAAGTACGAATATGAACACGGCTGCAATTTTACAAAAGGCAAACTTAAGGCCAGCGATTTTGCTCAGAGCTATCCATTATTACTGAGGCGGGCCGGCTACCTAACTGCTTTTGCTGGCAAGTTCGGTGTGGACTTAGCTGAGGGTCTGCCTGTGAGTTCCTTTGATAAGTGGGGAGGAGGAAAAGGTCAGACCAGTTACGTTACGTTAAGGAATAAATGGATGAAAGAATATGCGGAAAAATATCCTCACTCCACACTATCTTATGGTGCATTTGGTTGCGATTTCATTAAAGAGGCAACGAAGAAGGACAAGCCGTTTTGTCTATCCATAAGTTTCAAGGCTCCTCATATGCCTGATACACCCGATGCAAAATTTAATTCCATCTATAAGGGCAAGACTTTCAAGAGACCTCCTAACTTTGGCCGAGAATATGCAAAACATCTCAGCTCTCAAAGTAAGCAGGGCCGGCAATGGGAGAGATGGGACAGTTGGGGTTACAGTAGTAGATATGATGAAGTAATGCGCAAATATCACCAGCTCGTCCATGGCATTGATCATGCTACAGGAATGATCATGGACGCGCTTAAAGAGAGTGGAGCCTTAGACAACACAGTAATTATTTATACTTCGGACAATGGATTTCTTTGCGGTTCCCATGGTTATGGATCCAAGGTATTGCCTTATGAGGAATCAGTACGTGTCCCTATGATTATTTTTGATCCGAGGCACAAGTCAAGTGGCCAGGGCACCAGGGTCTCGGCACTGACTGGCAACATTGATATTGCACCTACGATTCTAGAATTAGCCGGCTTAAAAGCTGAGTCAGGAATAGAAGGTAAGAACCTAATGCCGTTACTGGATGAGCCGGAAAAAGAAATTCATAAACAATTATATTTGATGAATTGTTGGGGCCCAGAAGCTGCTCAGAGTTTGAGTGTTGTTACACGTGATTGGAAATATATCTATTGGTATTATGGTCATGAAATGAATCCAACTGAAGAGCTTTTTGATATGAGAAAAGACAAGTTGGAACTATTTAATACTGCTAATGATCCTCAGCAAAAGAAAGCCCTCCAATTAATGCGCAGTCATTATGATAACGCTGTGTCATCAATTAAAAATAAAGGAGCCCCGACGCATAAAGTTTATGGAAAACTTTTCGATCGCAAGGTCCCCTGGAACCAAAAGACAGCGCTCATTAATTCCTTTAAGAATAAGTAAAATGCTGGGCAAGAAATTTTGCCAGACACTTAGCTAATCTGAGCATAAAGTAAGTTTCTAAATGAGGAAATTAATCATTCACCCAATTGCATTATTATTTTCTTTTAATTGTTTGATTTGCACTTTTTTGATTTGCAGTTGCACTACAACACAGATCGAAAAATCGGATCTTAAGAACCAAAAAACTTCATTGCAAACTGGGTCAAGTCCAGTATCACCTAGACAGCTTTATCGTGAAATTAAGGTAGTGAAAAGGTTCATACCCAAGGGCCGGTATGGAAGGAAATATAAGAGGGCAATGAAGCCTCGTTACATCACGGTTCACTCAACTCAGAATTATAATGGTGATGCTTGGGATCATGCTCGCGCACTAGAAAAAGGCAAACTGAGGGCTCCGAAAAGACGAAATGGAAATCGCATAGGGTACCTGACTTGGCATTTTACTATTCAGGAGGACGTTGTGATACAGCACTTGCCTACGATTGAACAGGGCGAACATGCTGATTTTAATGGACCAGGAAATAACTATTCGGTTGGAGTAGAAATGTGCGAACACCGCGGCAATAGCAGGCAAAGAACTTTGGACAGGACAGCCAAACTTTGTGCATCGTTGATGCATCAGTATAAGATTCCCTTAAAGAACGTGGTTCCACATCAGCACTGGCCGCGTAAAGGAACCAAGCCAGAACACAAAAATTGCCCGCATTTTTTAATGACAAATGGACGACCAGGAAAAAAATGGGCTCAATTTTTACGCTCCGTTAAACGTCAATATAATCGCATTGAAGTTCCTCAGGCCGTAGCAATGTCTGGAATTGAATAATTCAAAGTGTTCTGAATATATATGCGATTAGTGAAGAATATTAATCGACGAAGCTTGGTCCTATTGACCAGTATTCTTATACTAATATTATTCTCATTTGATGCGAATGCTGAGGACGAACCGTTTTTCCATACATGGGAAGAGCAGATACCTATCATGGCCCACCTTGCCGTATCCATGAATGGAACAGTCCTCCTCTTCAGAGAAGAACGCGATAAGGGCATCATTGAGGTTAAGCGGAGTGAGGATGGAGGAACAACTTGGGGAGAATTTCTAGTTGTTGGAAAGCGCGTTGATTTGGGGGCTGATATGTCTGATGACGGTCGATACAAAGGTGATCATGTGGGATGGAGTGAGCTTGCCAATGTTACTGTTGATGAAACGAGTGGAGACATATTAGTATTTGCGGGGGGTCTCAAGCCTGCTCAGATTCTCTATAGGAGCGAGGATCATGGGAAGACTTGGGCACAGGAAAAAATTATAATGAAGCCTGATAAGAATGGCTGGCTCGCAACGACCTATTGCTGTGACCCAGGCATTACTATTCGTCATGGTAAAGCAAAGGGTCGGTTATTGATGCCGGCTCAGGTCTTTGTAGGGCCCGTAAATAATGATGAGACTAGAACGTACCTGAATAAGGGCCAGGGCCGTAAATTTTTTGCCAAGAGGTACAGCAATGCTCTTTACAGCGATGATGGTGGCAGGACCTGGTTTCCAAGTGAACCTTTCCCCCTTCTTGGTACCTCTGAGCCGTCCTTATGCGAATTGAAAAACGGCCACATCTATTATAATGCCAGAACTCATGTTCGTCGGGGGAATAAACAAGTTGGGATCAGCGAGGATTCTGGAAAATCCTGGAAAAACGCTCGCGAAGACGATGAGCTTTTCGATGGACCGCCTGATGATTATGGCTGCAAGGGAGCACTGGTCCGGGTCCCGGGCCAGGAAACGGATGTTCTTCTTTACAGCTCACCTGGCAGAAAAGATAAGCGTGAAGATATTACCATAAAGGTAAGTTTTGATGGAGCTAAGAGCTGGCCCGTGAGGCGGATGGTCCGGAAAGGGCCCGGTAATTATACTTGGATGGCCGCAGGCCGTCCGGGAACACCCAGTGAAGGGATGATTTATCTGGTGTCGAATAAGGACTGGATGGCTCGCTTCAATCTGGCTTGGCTACTTGATGATTAGTAAAGACCAATTTATATAAGTTTCTTCATTGTTAAGATCTTATAAAAAATAGAGTTACTTGATAGTTGCCAAGAATCGATTTTTTTTTCATTCTGTTTAAGGTTGAATTATAACAGAAATAAAAATAATAATCTCACGAAAATGGACTTGGGATTGTAACTAACAATATAAGTAAAATTCTATATTAATTGGAGTATGAGTTTCTGTAATCTTAAGAGATTTAATTATTTACTGATGGCAGTAGTTTTGACTTTTCCATCTATAATTTTAGCTGGAGAGGATGCAGCTTTGGATCAATATTTTGTTGCTAACGCTGCCTACAACAGAAAACTATATCCGGTCGCAGTCACGCAATTCCAAGCCTTTCTGCAAAAGCATGGCAATCATCCAAAAGCGGATCTGGCACGGAGAGGTCTTGCCCTTAGTCAATATGCCCTCAAACAATATGACAAGGCCATGCCCCAATTTGCTGCACTCTTAGCAAAGCCTAGACTGGACAAGACAATTGACAGAGAACGGTTAATCATGTTGCAGGGCCAATGCATGTTGTTTTCTTCAAAAAAGGACGAAGCGAGACAACTCTTTATTGCTCAGCTCAATAATATTAAAAACCCTAAATTCAGGACAGCGGCACTGGCTGCCATTTGTGACATTTGCTTTGGTAAATCGGAATGGGATAAAGTTCTTGAATGGACAAAGAAGCTTACCGCATCTAAGCCTGCCCCCGACCAAGCCGCTAGGGCCCTATATCAGCAAGGATATGCTTTTTATCAGACCGAAAAAACTTCCGAGGCCACGGTGTCTCTTGCCAAAGTAGCTCAATTACAGGCAATACCCGAATGGAAAACCCGAGCAGCTTTTCTTCTAGGCGAATGTCATACCCTTCTAAAAGAATTTGATAAGGCTGAGCCAGCGTATGCAGCGGCCCTCCCTGGGATGAAAGGAAATGATGCATTGGAATGCCAATACCGACTAGGATTCACACGTTTCTTACTTTCTAAGTATGAGCCCGCGACTTTTGATTTTGAAGCATACCTTAAAGACGCAAAGCCTGACGCTGAAGGTAAACCAGCTCCGCATGTTGAAGAATCGAAATTCTATATTGCCAGAAGTTTTCTTGAACGCGAAGATTACAATAAAGCGAACGAAAAATTTAGCCAAATTGCCGGAGCCGAAAGCTTGACCGCAGCAAAAGCCAACTTGTGGTGGGCAAGAGTGTTTTCCCGCCAAAATCAGTTTCAAAGATCTGCACAAATTCTTGTTGATGCGATTAAGCGGTTTCCAAATTCGCCTGTTATTGATGATATTGAGTTTGACTATGCCAATGCACTTATCAGTCTAAAGAGTCCTGACTGGAAACTGGCCTCTGATGCTCTGTCCCACGTCGAAGGTAGAGGTAAGTTTGGACAGATGCCAGAAGTGATAGCTCAACGTTCGACCTGCCTCCATAAACTTAAAGACTATAACGGCAGTTTACGATTAGCGGACAGCTTCATTGCTCGGTTCAAAGATCATGTTCTTCTTGGAGATTCTCGTTACATGCGAGCAGAGAACCTGTTCCTTCTCAATCGCAGTGATGAATCAGCTAAGGCTTACACAGATTTTATACAGGCACATAAGGACCATTCCAGTGTGCCTGCTGCTCAGCTCCGTATAGCGCAGGTCCATCATCTGGCAAAGCGTTGGGCGCAGGCACTACAAAGCGCTCAACCACTTCTGGCAAAGAAACCAGAAGGCAAACTCTTCACTCAATTGTCTTTTTTAGTTGGAGATTGCTTTTTTCGTCAGGACAAGTGGAAAGAATCAATAAAACCATTTGAGGATTTCATTAATGAAAGGGTTGAGATCAATGACAAAAAACAATATAAGGTAAGCGCTGGTCCAAACTTGGACACGGCTTTGATCCAGGTAGCAGTCGCTTATGACCGGACAGAGGACAAGACCAAGGCACTGGGGCACCTACGCACACTCGCAAACCATTATCCTGGAGTCACCCCGCACCTTCCACTTGCTCTGGCCGAGCAGGGCCGGCTCTCTTTCCAGACAGAAGATTTGAAAACAGCAAGAGGCGCCCTTGAAAGGTTCATAAATGAAGACAAAGCCAATAAGGATCCGTTCAAGGCCGGAGCTCCACAGCAAAAGCCACGTGTCATGTATTATCTGGGATGGGTAAATGCGGCAGAAGAAAAGCACGTGGAAGCTGCAACTTATTTTTCGCAAGTGCCCCGGAACCACCCTCTTGCATCAGATGCCGCACTTCAGCAGGGAATAGCGCTCATCAATGCAGAAAATTTTGAAATTGCCTCAAAGCACTTTCCACAAATGCTAAATCAATTCAGGGAACATGAGAAATTGTCTTTGGTTGTTTATTATGCGGGACTTTCTGCCTCCAAACAGAAGGACTGGAACAATGCGGCAAATCATTTTAAACGCGTCACTGAAAAGCATCCAAAATCTGAATTTGCTGATCAGGCATTGTATGAATGGGCCTGGGCAGAGAGGGCTAGGAAACGAGACAAGGAGGCGGTGCTTCTTTATGAAAAATTACTCGATACTCATCCGAAGAGTCAGCTCATTGTGAAAGTGCAAAGTGAATTAGCTGAATTGAATTTAGATAGTGGCGCTCAGGAAAAAGTGATCGCACAGCTGACAACTACTCTAAAGGGGATGAAGGACGATTCTCTCAAAGAACCCATAAGAATTCAGCTGGCCAGCGCCCATTTTAAAAAAGCAGATTTCGAGATTGCCGCAGGCATGTTCGAAAAACTGATTATCGAATACCCAGAATCAAAACTAGTCGCGTCGATGCTCTTTCAGGCTGGCGAAGCACGATTCAAATTAAAAGAAACCGTCACTGCTAGAGATCATTTTGCTGCCTCGTCAAAGGTGCCAGGAATTGATGCGACTCTCGCCGAGACAGTCACTATGCGTTTGGGTGAAACGCAGTCTCTGACTGGCCAGCACAATGAAGCTTCGCAGACCTACAGAAATTTTTTGAACAGGTTCAAAGAAAGTAAATGGATTCGAAATGCTCAATTCGGACTGGCCTATGCTCTTGAAAATAACAATAACCCTAACGGGGCTATATCAGAGTATCGAAAACTTTTATCAGATGTAAAAATTGTCGATCTATGGACAGTCAGGAGTCGATTCCAGACGGGCGAATGTTTGTTCAATTTGCAAAATTATGAAAAGGCAATCGCTGAATTTGTTAATGTAGAAATCAATTTTAAGAAGTACCCAAGCTGGCAAGCAAAGTCTGTCCTCGAGATCGGGCGCGTACTATTGGCTCAGGACAAAAAAGAAGAAGCCACGCAACGATTCAAAGACGTAATCAATAAATATAGCAAAGAAAAGGCAGCGATCGTTGCCCGGCAATACCTTGACGAACTTCGTACTAACTGATCAAACTAATAATTACTAACTGCAATGTACCTTAATAAAAAACACAATCTAATAAACGTTATTCGCTGGTCTAACTTGATGATAATTTGCATCCTTGTCTTTGTGGCATTCAGCTCATTTGCTTTTGGGGCCGAAGTTGGTGAAGGGGCCGGAGAAGACAAGGAAACAATGTTTAGCCTCATCAAAAAGGGTGGCCCGGTCATGTTTCCATTAGCCATCGCATCAATTCTTGCACTTGCGCTGGGACTGGAACGATTCATATCACTGACGAAAGAAAGGGTCCTTCCTGCCGGATTCTTACAGGGCCTCGGACAGGCCTGGAACAGTGATTCGACTGGTCAGACCGCTGAAAAGTATTGTGAAGATTCGTCCGCAGCATGTGGGCATGTTTTCAAAGCAGGTATTCAGTGGCGCAATGAAGGCCACCAGGCAGTCAGCAAGGCTATCGAGGATGCCGGTTCTAAAGAAGCTGAGAAAATGAAACGTAGCTTAAGACCTCTTTCAGTCATTGCAGGTGTTTGCCCTCTATTGGGCTTGTTGGGAACAGTTTACGGTATGATTGATGCTTTCCAGAAAACGGCCGATAGTGGTGGTGCTGCAAAGACATCAGACCTTGCCAATGGGATCTATCAAGCACTAGTGAGTACGGCAGCGGGCTTAACGATCGCTATCCCAGTACTTTTATTATTTCAGTGGCTTTCTACCAGAGCTGACAAGGTTATTGACCATATAGATGATGTTGGCACTGAATTTATTGTTACTCACGCCTTGGCCAATTCAGCTCCGATTACTGGCCCAGCCGCTGACGATCAAACTAACATTTCGGAAGGAACCGCATAATGAATTGTCGCCAAAAATCTTCTTCTAACGACGGAGAAATTATCAATATTTCCAGCATGCTGGACGTGATGTTCATTTTGATCATCTTCTTTCTAGTTACTACTACATTTAAAGAAGAGGAAATTGATCATATGGTGAACCTTCCTGTAGATGCAAAAAATCAGTCATTGACCCAGTCGACCGGAAACCTAATTAAGATAAATATTCGTAAGAGTGGTGCTTATGTATTGATGGGGAAACAGGTCACGGAGGAACAAATTTCCGACTGGATGAAGATCGAAGTTGAAAAGAAACCTGATATCAAGGTACTGATCAGAAGTGATCAGGATGCGAAGCATCTTTATCTTGCAAATGTCATGTCAATTTGCCGGCACGTTGGTGTCCCGAGAGCCAATATCGCCGTTAAAACCGAACGTTAATCTGTTGTTGAAATGTCCAGTGCAGAGCCAACTGATCCTGATTCGAAGGAGACTTCGGGGGCCATTTTGGGTCTGACGCAGAAACGTCGCTATAAAATATATGCATGGGGTGCTTTATTATTGGTTCTTAGTGCAATTGTTTTAACCTGGTTATATCTAAGACCAGAACGTTGGTACACGTATACGGATCAGGTAGCGTTCGAACAAGTTGCAAGAGACGTGGAGCCTGGTTACGTGGTATGGGATCCTGCCCAGGCCGTCACTGAGGTGATCGGAGCTGAGGGCATAATAGGCCAACCTTCAATTTCCTCAGACGGGGCTCGAATGGTTTATTCTGTTGCGAACGGAAAAGATAATTCCAATATATTTCTCAGAATTTGGGACGGCAATAATTGGGGAGAACCGCTGCCAATGCGGGCCCTGAACAGTCAATTTAATGAAACGACTCCTACACTGAGCGGGAACGGAGAATTACTTTTTTTTACTAGTGATCGTCCTGGGGGTCAGGGAGGTCAGGACATCTGGGTATCAAAGTGGGACGGTGTAGAATATGCATGGCCTTTGCCCCTCACGGCAAGGGTCAATACACCTTTTGACGAAACTGATCCGGACCTTTCTCCGGACAACATGACACTTTTCTTTGTATCTAACCGACCTCACCAGGGGGTTGGCATTAGTGAAAAGGAGGCCACCGAAGCAGCAGCAGCAGAGCAGTTAGCAGACGTTTCAGAACAGAAAGTCGATTTTGAGATATATTCCGCAGACATTGCTACTGAAACAGCTTTTGATCTAATAACAGAGCGTCAATTGAGCATGCTTTATTCACTGAGGGAAGGTGCCCTAGCGGATAAAAGTGTTATGTCGAAGCTAGGTGGATCAGAGTCCAGTGAAAGTGCTGTTGAGAAGGCCCTCGCCTATCTTGCTGGTTTGCAGGAAGAGGATGGCAGGTGGGACATCGGCAAATCCGGTGGACAGGCGGGCCATGACGTTGCGGCAACCTCTTTCAGTCTATTGGCCTTTTATGGAAGAGGTGAACGGCATGATAAGAAGTGCAAATATCAGGACAAAGTAAAACTTGGATTGGATTGGTTACTGGGTCAGCAGAACGTTGCTAGTGGTGATCTGCGGGGGGATAGTCCCCAAAATAATGCGATGTATGATCATGGCATAGCGGCACTTGCATTGGTTGAAGCTTATGGCGTCACGAAAGATAGCGAAATAAAACCAAAGGCGCAGGCAGCAATTGACTTTATTGTGGAATCCCAGCACGAGGAAGGTGGGTGGCGATACAAGCCAAAGGAACGTGGTGACCTGTCAGTGACAGGTTGGATGGTAATGGCTTTGGCAAGCGCGAAGATGTCAGGCCTTATAATTCCTCAAAGCACTTTGGACGGGGTAGATAATTTTCTTGAGATAATCAGTGGAGGCAAGGACGGCGGGTCTTACGGGTACACGGACTCACCTGGAAAGGGTAATTCGGGGAAAAATGCAATGAATGCCGCAGGATTTTTCTGTGCCCAACTAAATGGTGCTTCATCAAATGCTGCAAAGGCCTTCGAGTCGTCTCTCATAATCGACAAGGCTGGTTTTCAAATGAATGACATCTATTACGTATATTATGGAACATTGGCTGCTTATCAGCATCAGGGACCAGTGTGGAGGAAATGGTTGGCAAAAATGCATTCTGAATTTCTCAAAACACAAGAACCTGAAGGATCATGGCCGGTAGGAGGAGGTCATGGTGGACAAATGGGTAAGGTCATTGTTACGGCCCTCGTCGCATTGTGTTTAGAAGCGCAATATCGGTACACTCCCCTTTATGGACTTGGTTTTGAACCTGACTCAGAAGGGCCAAATCCAAACGTCCTAGATAGTAGATCATTGCCGAAGGATCCAATTTTTCGCCATGCTAAGCACTTGCAGGAGTTCAGTTCTCCATCTGATGAAATGGCTCCTGTAATTACTGATCATGGTGACTTTATTTATTTCACCTCATCTCGTGAGGGCGGAGTCGGAGGTTCGGACATTTACCGTTCCCGTATCAGCGGAGAAGTACCATCGGTTCCTGCAAACTTGGGAAAAGAAATTAATAGTAAGTTTAATGAAACGAATCCGGCAGTCCGAATGGCAGGGTTCCATTTACTTTTTAATTCTGATCGGAAGGAGAGTATTTCATCTTTGTATGGGACAAAGAGCAAGAGAGTAATGATCGATTATGATTACTCCAAGATGCCGTCCATGGCTTGGGTAAAAAATAATATCGTGTTATTGGGCAGCGCATTGGCTCTCCTTGGTCTGTTTATCTTCTTATTCATTCGAGCATTCAAGAGGCCCCAAAGTTCTATTGTGGAAAATGAAGAGGTAAGCCAGACAAGCGCTAACTAGTGGTAAAAATGAGTTCTGATAAAAAGAAAGCACCAAGAATCAAAGGCACAAAGGGCCGGTTTCTTTTTGCATTAATCAGTCTTGTCATTTTTGCAGGGCTCTCATCAGTAATATGGAAAAAGCTGCAAGCTGATGTCTGGGCATATTTTTCAGACGAAGCGGGTAATACTATCGGTGTCGAAGAAAACAAAGTTCGTAGAGTCCTGTGGCAGGACCCAAAACAAAATCTTTTTAGTGAAAGCACGACCGTTCCAGATGCGGAAGAGGGAGATAGCATTAATGCTGCAAATTATAGGCTCGAGGCTGCATTTTCGCCAAACGGGACATCTATGGTCTTTGTGCGTCCAGCGAATGATGACAGTGGTACGGATCTTTTCCTATCAGCCTGGGACGGACGCACATGGTCTGTCCCAGAACCCGTTGCAGAACTGAACAGCCAGAATAACGAAAGGGGCCCTGCTTTCTCAAGGGATGGAAAATTCCTTTATTTTTCTTCTGACAGAGAAGGGGGAAAGGGAGGGTATGATATTTATGTGTCCCGCAACGAGGGAACAAAATGGAGCATTGCACAATTATTAAATCAATCCATTAACACACCTCAGGATGAGCTAGGACCTGCTCCTGCGGAGGACGGGCAAAGGCTATTTTTCTCATCCAATAAGGAAGGGGATAAGAATGATATTTATGTTGCAAGAAAAGTTATCGATTCTGAGCCTTCTGAGGTTCCCGAAGAGACAGAAAAGAGCGTTACTTTTCCTGTATTTTCTGAAGTCGAAGCGGTTAATGATCTGAACTCTGAATCGGAAGATTTGCAGGCTTCACTGACGAGCCAGGGCAATCATATCTTTCTTGCCTCGGACAGAGACAGAAACCAGGAAAAAGGATTCAGTGTTTATCTCAGCCGTGTAGTGAATGGCGAAGAATTTCCACCCGAGAAAATTGACCTTTATATGGAAAAAGGTGACGCGACGGATCCGGCTATACGAATGGAAGGCTTTGATTTGCTTTTTAGTACAGACCTTGATCTGGAAGATTCTATTGAGAATGATGATTTGAAGCGTTACAGGCTTTATCGTTCCACGACACGAGAAGTTTTTGGATTCACTGATCTAACATCTTGGGAAAAGTTCAAGGAGCTAATGAGTAAAATCATTTGGTGGATACTCTTAGCAATTGCAGCTCTCATAGGTCTCATTTATCTGCTAGAGCATTGGCGCGACATTAGTACCCTGTACCATAAGTGCTTAGCAGGGTCTGCCATCATGCATTTACTGGCACTTTTGCTGTTGATGTTTTGGCTCATAAGTAAGGAATTTAGTTCTGGTGGAGAAGTACAGGCTCCCGAAATTGCCATCAGTATT
>JABGYE010000020.1:0-4852 GCA_018675395.1 Akkermansiaceae bacterium | reverse complement strand
TATCTTTTAGAGGTTATCTCAAATTACCCGGAACGCTTTTTCGTGCATGGTCTACCTAATTTCTTTGAGCCTGATAAGGTAGAGCAGGAAGCTGCGAGCTTATTTGATAAGGGGTTCAAAGGATTGAAAGTTTGTGGTGGGCACTTGTTAGGCAAGGTGCCTTTGGATGATCGTAGATTCTTTTCGATTTGGGAAAGAATGGAAAATGAAGGGCTAGTTCTGTCTGTGGATTTTTCTGAAGGAGAAATTCAGGTCCCTGAGTTTGAGAATGTGATGAGAGTATTTCCGAATCTGAAGGTTGCGATTGGCCACTTCGGCATGCCTAACCGAGGCGGTTGGCCTGGTCAGTTAGAATTGTGTTTTCACAAAAATGTGTATATAGAATGCGGAGGCATTATCTGGCTCTATCGCTCAGAGGGTTATCCATTTGATAGTGGGCGTGAAGCGTTAAGATCTGCAGGGCTAAAAGTAGGGTATGACAAAATAATGTGGGGATCAGACTGGCCTCGGACCATGGTTGATTTTACATATAGGCAGAGTCTTGATTTTATCTTTACTGATGATGCTATAGGATCTGAGGATAAGGCCGCTATTTTCGGTGCAAATGCGGCAGAACTTTATGGATTTAAAGGGCCGAGGTCCGTTGATAGGATACCTCTAATAACTGAGGGTTAGCTTTTTCCGAGCTCTTCCGACCTGAGTGTTGCGGCTCTTACTGCATCGATTAATGTCGATCTCAATTTTCCTGATTCAAGCGCTGCGAGTCCTGCAATTGTCGTTCCTCCAGGACTTGCTACCTGATCGCGGAGCGAGGCCGGGTGCTCTTTTGTTTGCATTATCATTTCCGCGGCACCTGCAACTGTTTGTGCGGCTAATAGCAAGGCTTTGTCCTTTGGTAATCCAACGAGCACTCCGCCATCGGCCAGAGCTTCGATGACTGTATAAATGTAAGCAGGACCGCTCCCGCTGAGTCCGGTAATTGCATCAATTTGCTTTTCAGGAACCTCTAGTACCTCTCCCACTGCCCCAAGAATATTAAATACAAAATTAGCGTCTTCATCAGTTGCTCTTGTCCCTCTAGAGAACGCGGATGCACCTTTTCCCACGAGAGCAGGGGTATTGGGCATCACACGAATAACACGAGCACTTTCACCGAGCGATTCTTCCAGATCCGGTAATTTGAGTCCTGCAGCTATTGAAATGAATAGCATGCTCTGAGTCAATGAGTTGAGGCTCTCTAACATTTTCAGGGTGTCTTGAGGTTTGACGCAAAGTAATACTACTTCAGAGTTATTTATCAAATCATCATGGGATGATGCAATCGTTGCTCCTATTTCATTTGCCAGTTTCTTTGAAGCTGAATCAATAACGTCAAAAACGCTGACGGAGTCAGCTTCAATTGCCCCTTTATTAATTGCCCCTTTTACGAGTGCGGATCCCATTTTACCGCATCCAATTATCCCTAGTTTCATTTTTTAATATAAGGTATTTGGACTCCAGTGTCGAATGATGAGATTAAATAAGAAATATTATTTAGAATAGTTCTTGATAAAAATAAGCCTCGCAGTACTGGTCTCAAGCGTGCCTAAACATAAGAGAAAACTATCTGAAAATATTGATCTTGGAGGAGGTCATCGCATGACTCCGCAGAGGCAGGTTGTTTATGAAATTCTTATGAGTAGTCGAGACCATCCAACGGCCACAGAAGTTTTTATGAGGGTACAGGACAGAATGCCATCAATATCACTAGCGACGGTATATAATTGTTTAGATACTCTTTCAGTTGCGGGCATTGTGAAACAGGTGAATGTGGACAGGGAGCCTTCCAGATATTGTGGAAATCTTGCACCTCATGCCCATTTCCATTGTGAAACATGTTCTACCGTAATGGACATTGACCTCAAGGACGGGGAGGAGCCTTCTAAATCAGTGAAACTACCTCGTGGAGCCAAGATTGAAAAAGTTGAAGTTGAGGTCAGGGGCCAGTGTCCAGAATGTGTTCGTAAAGAAAAACAGAAAGATAATCTATAACAATACCATTTTAATTTTTGTCTAAATAAATGTCCATTTTGGAAATTAAGGATCTTCATGCGAGTGTAGATGGGATTGAAATTCTCAAGGGTCTCAGTTTGTCAGTTCCCAAGGGAGAAGTTCATGCGATTATGGGACCCAATGGTTCAGGTAAAAGTACATTAGCAAAAGTGATGGCTGGTCATGAGGATTATGAGGTCGGATCCGGAGATGTTCTTTTAGATGGAAAGAGTCTTCTTGCAATGGATGTTGATGAGCGTTCTCGGGAGGGCCTTTTTCTTGCTTTTCAGTATCCAGCAGAAATTCCAGGGGTAAGCAATGCTAATTTCCTCCGCGCAGCTAGGCAAGCAAGGTTACCCGATGGTGAGGAAATCGATGCGGTTGCCTTTTATCAGGAGATGTATGAAAAGATGGCCAAGCTTGGCATGGATAAAAAATTTACAGGACGGTCCGTCAATGAAGGATTTTCAGGAGGGGAAAAGAAGCGTAACGAAGTGCTTCAGATGATGATGCTTGAACCAAAGTATGCGGTGATGGATGAAACGGATAGCGGTTTAGACATTGATGCTTTGAAAATTGTTGCCGAAGGAGTCAACGCAATGCGTTCAGAAGAGCGAGGTTTTTTGGTCATTACTCATTATCAACGACTCCTTGAATACATTGTCCCTGATCATGTGCATGTACTTAATGAGGGGAGGATTATACGTAGCGGGCCTAAGGAATTGGCTCTAGAACTTGAGGAGAAGGGCTATGATTGGCTCAAGGAAGGGGAACTGGTTGAAAGTTAATACCTAGTATCAATGAGCGCAGATTCAAATCCTAAGAATACGATCGAGATCGATAGGGAAGAGTCGAACTTTCACTACGACGTCAAATATAAACATGACGCCGGAATGGGCTTGTCCGAAGATACTATCGATTATATTGCAAATGTTAAGGGTGAGGATCAGTGGATTACGGATTTTAGGAAAAAGGCGCTGAGCGTTTTTCATGAGAAAAAGATGCCCACGCACTGGGCCAGTGAGGATCTGAACTCTATTAACTTTGATGAGATACGTTATTATTTATCTGCGGGTGAAGCTCCAAAGCGTAGCTGGGATGATGTTCCTGATGAGATGAAGGAGACGTTTGAGCGTCTCGGAATCCCAGAAAAGGAACGTAGTTTCTTGGCTGGTGTAGAGGCCCAGTTTGATAGCGAGGCAGCTTATTCGAACGTCAAAGATGCGGTTGCTGAACAGGGTGTTATTTTTGTGAATAGTTCGGAAGGTTTGGCTGAACACGCTGACATTTTTCGTAAATGGTTCGGCAAAGTAATTCCTACAGGGGATAATAAATTTTCAGCTTTAAATTCTGCAGTCTTTTCAGGTGGCAGTTTTATATATGTTCCGCCAGGAGTTAAAGTTAAGCATCCATTGCAGGCATACTTCAGAATCAATGCTGAGCAGTTTGGTCAGTTCGAGAGGACGTTGATCATTGTGGATGAGGGCGCTGAACTGACATACATGGAAGGATGCACTGCTCCGAAATTTGAAACTAACACCCTTCACAGTGCTGTAGTCGAATTGGTCGCGATGAAGGATGCTAAGATTCAATACATAACTGTTCAGAATTGGAGTGCTAACGTTTTTAATCTGGTAACGAAGCGGGGTCTGGCGCATGAGAATGCTGAGGTCAGGTGGATCGATTGTAACATTGGCAGCCGGTTAACTATGAAGTATCCGGGGGTCGTAATGAAAGGGGCCGGAGCGAGGGGAGAAGTTATTTCTATCGCATTAGCTAATGATGGGCAGCACCAGGACACTGGTGCGAAGATGATACATGCGGCAGATAACACGACGTCCAATGTTGTTTCTAAATCAATCAGTGTCGGCGAGGGCCGTTCAACTTATCGTGGTCAGGTTCATATTCCTAAGCATCTGAAGGGCTGTAAGAATAATACTGAGGGTGATGCGTTGTTAATTAATAGTAAGAGTCGTACGGACAATTACCCAGCCATTACGGTCCGTGGAAACAAACATTCTACCCAGCATGAGGCAAGTGTGAGCCAAGTAAGTGAGGAACAGATCTTTTATATGAAGCAGAGGGGTCTGAGTGAAGCGGAGGCTATGAGTCTGAGCGTGAATGGGTTTGTTAATGATTTGGTCCGAGAGTTTCCAATGGAATATTCAGTCGAATTGAAACGTTTGATTGATCTAGAGATGGAAGGGTCTGTAGGTTAGCCCAATTATTTCTTTATTGTGTTGTTAGAAGAAAAGCCCTCAGTTCGTTCCTTCTTAGATTCTCCTGAAGAATCAGGAGAGGGTTTTCCTGATTGGTACAAGAGTTCCCGAAGTGATGCATGGATGACTTTTCAAGAAATTGATTGGCCTAAGCGAAGTGATGAGGCTTGGCGTTTCGCAAATCTAAAGAAATTATCACATGAGGAGCTTTATGATGCCAAAGAAGTCGCATGCAATGATATTGAACGGCTAGTGGCAAGTTCATTGTCACTAAAAGAAAATGCAGGGCAAATTTTATTCGTGAATGATCGTGTCATTAAAAGCCCTTCACTTCATGAAGAGTTTGTTGAGAAGGGGGTCATTTTCCAACCTCTCTCACAAGCTCTCATTGAGCACGGTGAACTGGTCAAAGATTATTTCATGACAGGGGTTTCTCGCCTGGGTTCAGCAAAGTACGCTGCTCTGCACAGGGCTCGCCTGAGGAACGGATTTTTCTTTTATGTACCTGAGGGCGTTTCATTGACAGTTCCAGTTGAGGTCTTTCACTGGGTTTCGGGAAATTCAGCTTCTATATTTCCCCACAGCTTAATAGTGGCTTCCCG
>JABGYE010000021.1:0-26479 GCA_018675395.1 Akkermansiaceae bacterium | reverse complement strand
GGCGGCCACGTTCATGGTGCCACAGATGATCATTGTTATAATGTTCTGGATGACCCGGTCCACGTCCATGACCTTAATGCTACTATTCTTAAATTAATGGGCATTAATCATGAATCTTTAACTTTTAAGTACCAGGGTCGTCAGTACCGACTCACTGATGTGCATGGCAAAGTTGTGCGGGAGATTATTGCCTAAGGCCTATTACTTCTTGCCAATGCAATAGAGAACTTCTTGCCGGACATCACCAACATTTTCGGCAACCCTCGCAAAAATTTTGTTATCACATATGACAGGTGTTGCAAATACCTGATCACCAAGCTTGTTCTTAGCAATGACTTTGAAGTTATTAGGATCGGCAGCAAAAACTGAGAAGTTTCCATTTTCGTCAACTGCATAGATTCTTTTGCCGACCATTACCGGTGATGCACTAGTAGTTCTATTGAGTCGTTCTTTCCACATGTTTTCACCGGTTTCAGAGTTCCAGCACATTGCATTTCCATTATCCATGACCGCGTAAAGATAACCTTCCTTCACTATCATCGAAGGAACGTAGACACGACTGATGTTTTCCCAGACTACTTTTCCTGAACCATCAGCGCTGATCGCTGAGACATGGTTTCTGGGATATCCACCGCTCGTAAAGACGCGTTTTCCATCCGTTACAATCGAACTTACACACTCAGTAGTTGATCCGGACACTTCCCAGAATTTCTTGCCCGTATTAGGATCAAGGCTAGTCACTAGATTACATCCCTGAAAGACCAGCTCATCCCTGCCATTGAGTTTGTAAATTACAGGTGATGTGTAATTGGGTTCTTTTGGACGGTCTACTTTCCATACGACCTTTCCATTGCTATGGTTCAAACCACAGATGGCGCCACCGCTCTTGTTGTCAGCAGATACTATGACAAGAGATTTATATATGGCAGGTGATGTGGAAAAGCCCTGATGAAGGATGTAATCACTGATTTTTTGTTGCCAGATCTTATTACCATCATAATCGAAGGCAGTTGTGTAAACTGCCCCTTTATTTAAAAAATTGATATAGACTAATTTACCATCAGTGGCAGGGGTCGAAGATGCTTGGCTTGCTTTCTTGTTGGATTTTTGAGGGAACCCCCCTCGATGCACTTCTTTGCTCCATATCTCTTTTCCGTTCAGTCTATTGAAGCAAATTAGAGTCTGTGTTTTTATCTTTTCATCTGCCGTTGCAAGAAATATTCGATCACCATAAATGGTAGGTGATCCATGTCCTCTTCCTGGAACCTTAGTTGACCAGAGAACATTTTCCTCAGAGCTGAACTTAATGGGAGGGTCTTGATTCGAATCAGCAATCCCGTCATGCTTTAGGCCACGCCACTGTGCCCAATCATTTCCTTTCGCATGCTGGTTAATGGTCGTGAGAAAAATAATAATTGCTGATACTGCGGATAATATTTTTCGCGCTTTCATTTTTTCATCATAAAGAGATTTTAAAGAATACTGCAACCCGTAACGCATCAGTTGCATTAATTTTGACTCTATTATTTTAGGTCGTTTGTCCTAATGAGTCTATTAATAACATACATAATGCAGGGCATAGCTTAAAGCTGAGGATCGGCATTGTTGATTTCATATTGAAAGCACGTTTAGGAACAGGTCTATCAGTAATAGATAAATGTCTGTAAGTTATCGCGTTAAATACGTCAGCGCATTGCAAATAATCTGATTGGCTGCACGATAATGCTGCGCAGTGAGGTCGCGTATTTCATTGCCACTTTGAATGTATTTTCCTGTGCCAAGATCATCACTGTCGTTCTGAATGATTTCGTCAACTGATTGGGGAGTCATTTCCAAATGAAATTGTAAGGCTATCACATTAGAACCGATCTGAAATGCCTGGTTCTTACAGCCTTCGCTTTCAGCAATGTGTATTGCTCCTTCAGGCAGATCAAAGGTTTCTCCATGCCAGTGCAATACCGTCAATGTTTCGGGTAATTCAAAACCTCCATCTTTAGAATTTGTAAATTTTATTGGGAACCATCCAATTTCTTTATCTTGATTATTATATATTTTTGATCCGAGTGCTTCCGCAATGAGTTGAGCTCCTAAACAAATACCAAGGACGGGAGTTCTATTATTAATTAGATTACGAACATATGCCTTTTCTTCTTTCAGGTAAGAGTAAACCTTTTCATCATGAACACTCATTGGTCCACCCATGATAATGGCTAGATCTATTTCATTTGTGCTTATAGGATCAAAATTTTCATAGCATTTCGTATGGTTAATTTTCGCTCCCTCATTATTAAGCCATGATTCCATGCAGCCTATTCCTTCGTAGGGAACGTGTTGAAATATTTGAACTTTCATGTGCTTACCGATGTTTCTAGAAAGAAATAGGAGCCAAGTATTCCAAGGATAATGACCATTTATATCTGATCGGATATTAATAATTTCGGCTCTTTAAGGCAGCTGATTCATTAAATACCTTCTTGCATGCGGATAGGTCAATTCTATGTCAAGTATACCCATTAAATTCAGAGTTCTTCTTTGTTAGGATCTATGCCGACCGATTCTGAATCTTCAAGAGTGCTAGAGAAGAGTGACTGCATGCATGTGGCTTTTGTTGGGCTAATGAATGTAGTGCAATACATTGCACCGATGAGTTCATTAGATTCGTTGGTAAATACATAGGTTCCAGATTCTCTTGCTTCAGGGGTTAAGAATAAAACTTCAAATGCCATGATGGGCACTTCGTTGACAGTTCCTGTTTCAGTGGGTTCGGTTAACTGAACTAATTGCCATGGTTCCCCATGCTTCGGCAGTCCAATTCCTCGGGCCAATAGCATTTTTCCCAGATACTGAACTAAAACTTCTCTTCTTGGGATTTCAGGAAAGTCGATATCTTCGCTCATTAATCATTAAAGAATAAATTTTATACGAAGAATAAAAAAATTCGAATTATTTAGTTTTTAAATCACAAAAAAAGACTCTCTCCGGTGACGGAGAGAGTCTTTACTATTTAATTGTAATTAACTTACGGCAACGGCCTCTGGTCCTTTTTCTCCTGTCCTGATGCGAACAGCCTCCTCAATAGGTGACACAAAGACTTTCCCGTCTCCTATCTTTCCTGTATTCGCAGTTGAAACTATTTTGTCAATGACTCCCTCTACTTGTTCATCATCCACAACGATCTCAAGTTTGACCTTTGGTAAAAAATCTACTGTGTATTCGCTTCCACGGTATATTTCCGTGTGACCTTTTTGGCGACCGAACCCTTTAACTTCAGTTACGGTCATGCCCTGTATGCCTATTTCGGATAGAGCTTCCTTAATGTCTTCGAGTTTGAATGGTTTAACTATCGCTTCAACTTTTTTCATTTTATTAGTCGTGTAAGGTTGGTCCCAGCAAAGATACCAAGAACTTGATAAAACTTTTTTGGGAATTCTATATTGGAATTAACTATAAAGCTGATCTTGTGCCAACTTGAAAAATAAGATGCTAAACCATTAATTTTTTATTTTAGATATCTTATTATTAATTACCCATCAAAAGTCAGATAAAATATTGCATTCTTCACTAATTAATAGGCTATAGACGCATTATTTGAATTTGTAAAAAGGTGTTGTTTTGCTTTTAAAGGTTTTATAGTCATTTCTATTAATTTTAATTTAGACCGCTAATTTCACTCATATAAATGAAACTTTATATTATTTCTTCCATTCTGTTTGGTTTAGTTATCCTTGCTGGATGCTCAAAATCCAATGATCAAGGTTCGGCCAATTCCCAAAAAATTGAATCGAATGATAATGGAAAAAACCTAACTTCCGAAAATTCTAAGGGGCCCTGGAGTGCAGATGGGCAAAGCGTTTTGCTCAAAGCTAAATGGATTAGAGGAAAGTCTTATGTTTTTCGGCAGACGACCAATATGGAAATGGAGCTTCCTATCGCTGGACCAGAAGGCTCAAAAACCAAAATGTCCATGGATTTTAATGTGGATGTGTCTGACCAGAAGAAATCGGAGAATAAAAAAATGAGTGTTCGATTCAGTAAAGTGAAAATGGAAATGTCCATGGCAGGCCAGAACATGGTCTATGATTCTGAGGATCCCGAAAAACAGAGTGCTCTGCTAAAAAATGCTTTTGGAGATTTTGCGAATCAGAAATTTGAAGCTGAATTTGACAAGGATGATAATTTTCTTAGTGTCGATGGAAATGCAAAAGGTGCCGCACCCGCAGCTGCAGGGATTGGTGGGCTAGGGAACGAAGAAATTGGAAACATGTTAAAACAATTAGGAGACTTTGGTTTTCCTGACAAAGTCGTTGAGCCTGATGCCAAATGGCAACATGGGCAGGAGTTGAGTATGCAGCAAATGGGCAAAATGAAGATGACGATTGATTATACTTATAAAGGTCCGAAGGAACATGAAGGGAAAAAACTTGCAGAAATAGTTTTTCAGGGTATTGCCGATAGCGATGGGGATGGTGGACTAGTGTCGTTTAAAGATTCAAAGATGAGTGGCACCATGTTATTCGATCCTGAATTGGGAACAGTGGTTCAGAGTAATAGTTCTGTTGATATGACAATGTCGGTTGGCGGTGATCTTGGAGCTGAGATGGATACAAAAACTAGTTCGTCCTATTCACTCATTTCAATTGAATAGTTCTTTTCTGAAGGAAAAAAAATCCATTAGATTTTGTTATAAGCTCATAGAGATAATTGATTTCCCTGATCTCATTAATAGGAGTTAATAAGGGTATTGGGTGCCAGAATTTTGAAAATATTTTTTGTTCTGAACGAACAGGCTTGCTAGAAGGGCCTCCCTTTATTACTACCTAATGAGAGCCTTTTTTATTGAGGCTTAAACAAACATAATGCCTGATTCTTTCGTTCACCTGCATCTTCATACAGAGTATTCATTACTCGATGGGGCCGTGCGTATTGGCGATCTGATGAGTAAGGCGCTTCGATGTAAGATGCCCGCAGTCGCTATGACTGATCATGGAAATCTTTATGGGGCAATTGATTTTTATAAACAGGCTACGAAAGCAGGCATAAAACCCATCATTGGGTGTGAGGTTTATTTGGCTCCTGGTTCTATGCACGAAAAGAAAAAAGTGCCGGGGTTGCCTAATGCCCATCACCTCACACTTCTGGCAAAGGATACTTGTGGCTATGAGAATTTGGTGAGGCTTGTTAGTCAGGCGCATTTGGAAGGGCAGTACTATAAGCCGCGACTTGATAAGGAGCTTTTGGATAAATATTCGGAAGGAATTATTTGTCTGAGTGGATGCATTAACGGTGAGATTAACTACTGGATACAACAAGAACAAATAGACATCGCTAAAGAGAAGCTTGGTGAGTTTGTAGATATTTTCGGGAAAGATGATTTTTATCTCGAGATGCATGACCATGGCATGGATCAACAACGTCTGTGCAATCGGCAGCTTTTATCTTTTTGTGGTGAATTTGGTTTGAAACCTGTGGCTGCAAATGACGTGCACTTTCTGAGCCGCAAGGACCATGAAGCACATGATGTTTTAATTTGCATTGGGACCGGAAAGATGGTGCTTGATGAGAACCGAATGAGATATTCTCCGGAAGTCTATTTTAAGACGGCCAAGGAAATGCGTCAGTTATTTAAGGAGGTTCCAGTGGCTTGTGATAATACGCTGGAGATTGCCGAAAAGATTGATTTTAAGATGGAACTGGATTCGACCAGTTCAGAGAGGTATCCAGAATATGAAATTAAAACGGAAGGTTCTCGAGAAAGCTATTTCCGAGATTTATGTGAGGAAGGCCTAGTGGATAGGTATGGGAAAGAGAGGGCTGAAACAGATAAAGGACTTCAGCAGCGGTTAGATTATGAGATTGGAATTATGGAGCGGATGGGTTTTGTTTCCTATTTTTTGATTACCTGGGACTTTATTAAGTGGGCAAAAGATAATAGTATTCCAGTGGGCCCGGGTAGGGGCTCAGCGGCAGGATCATTGGTCGCTTATGTGCTTGGGATTACGGATTTGGATCCGATTCGATTTGGCTTAATTTTCGAGCGTTTTCTTAATCCAGAGCGTGTGAGTCCTCCTGACGTGGACGTTGACTTTTGTCAAACAAGAAGGCCAGAAGTCATTGAATATGTTCGGCAAAAATATGGGGAACGCTGCGTATCTCATATTATAACTTTCGGTACTCTTGGGGCCAAGAGTGTGGTTCGTGATGTGGGTCGCGTGCTGGGTTGGAGTTATGGTGATGCTGACAGGGTTGCTAAAATGATCCCCACTGAATTGGGTATTACGCTTGCCGGGGCACGCAAAAAGAACCCTGAACTTAAGGCAGCCATTATTAATGAACCCCGAACTGAGGAGTTATGGGAATATGCTACGTTTTTGGAGGGACTCACTCGTGGCGTTGGTATTCACGCAGCAGGGATAGTCATTGGCGATTGTGAACTGGACGTTCATGTTCCCCTGACCCGAGGCAATGAAGACGAAGTGGTGACTCAATATGCGATGAAGCCGCTCACTGATCTTGGTATGCTCAAGATGGACTTTCTTGGATTGAAAACGCTTACTGTTATACAGGACGCCGTTGAATTGATTCGAAACAAGGTTTCAGATTTTGATATAGCTAACATCTTACTAGATGATGGGCCTACCTTTGATCTACTTAATGCAGGAGAAACTTGTGGAGTTTTTCAATTGGAATCCGGAGGAATGGTTTCATTATGTAAGCAGTTCGGAGTTAACCGGATAGAGGACATCATTGCACTAATTGCGCTTTATCGCCCAGGCCCAATGGAACTGATCCCAGACTTCATTGACCGTAAGAGAGGGAAAAAGAAAGTTCAATATTTGCACCCTTTGCTTGAAGAGGTGTCGAAAGAAACTCATGGCATCTTGATTTATCAGGAACAAGTACAGAAGGCTGCCAATCTCTTGGCTGGTTATAGTCTTGGTGATGCTGATATTTTGCGCCGAGCCATGGGTAAGAAGGATCCCGAAGAGATGGCAAAGCAGCGTCATGTATTCGTTGAGGGTTGCAAAAAAGTAAATGAGATACCGGAAGGACAGGCCAATGGAATATTTGATCTGCTCGAAAAGTTTGCTGGGTATGGATTTAATAAGTCTCACTCTGCAGCTTATGGGCTCATTAGTTATCAGACTGCATATTTGAAGGCAAATTATCCAGTTGAGTTCATGGCGGCACTTCTCTCAAATGAAGTTAATAACACTGAAAAGATTGCGGTCTTTGTTGAGGAGTGTAAAACGATGGGTATCAAGGTCTTACCTCCTGATATCAATAAGAGCGAACTTAAATTCTCACCTGGTCATGCAGAGGACGGTAAGGAGGTTTCTATTAGATATGGACTGGCAGCCATTAAAAATGTTGGTAGTGCTGCCATGGCTTTAGCCATTGAAGAGAGAACAAAGAATGAGGAATATGTTTCACCTGATGATTTCGCGAAACGTTTAGAATCAAGAACTATCAATAAGAAGATATTGGAATCCCTTACGAGGGCCGGAGCATTTGACTTTTCTGGAGAAGAACGCGCGCATCTATTTGCCAGGATTGATTTGATTATAGCTGCTGCTTCAACTGCTCAAAAGGATCGAGTCGCTGGCCAAACTTCACTCTTTGCAGAGGACATGGATTTTGGTTCTGCTCCTGTCAATTTGTCCTCCAATCATACGATTGAATATGAGCCTTGGACTAAAGAGGAAATTTTATCTTCAGAGCGTGAGCTGCTGGGATTTTATGTCACGGGTCATCCTCTAGATTCTTATAGACAGATTTTTGACAAAGATAAATATAAGAGACTTTCAGAATTGCAGGACCTCAAAGAGCGGCGCAAGTATGATTTTATGGGGCGAATTGCCGGCGTTGACAGAAGATATACCAAAAAAGCTGGCAAGCCATTTGCGATTCTGACATTTGAAGGTTTTACAGGGCAGTCGGAGGTTATGGTTTGGCCAGAAGTTTTCGAAAGATCAAATGAATTACTTCAAGTCGGTGCCGTTATTGAATTGCATGCCAAAGTTGAAATTGATTCAAGATCTGATGCGAAGAGGCTAACTGCAGAAAGGGTCCGTATTTTGGACAAACCTAATGAAGCCTCAACAAAAAATCAGGATGGTAACAGGCCCGATCCTAAAAGTTCAATTTCAGCCAACGCAAAAAATGGGAATATCCCAAATGGTACATTAACTTTATATCTTCAAAGCTCACAGCATGGTTCAGAAGATATACAAAAGATCCGTTCTATTTTGTGCCAGCATCCTGGTGAAGTGTCAGTGCAATTGCATATTGAAATGGAGGATGGGAATGAAATCAAAATGGATATGGGATCACGGTTTTCGGTCTTAAATAGCTTAGAATTACGCGAAAAATTGGGAAGCTGGATCAGGGAATAGAGTTTTGTTCAAAAAAAATTGAACAAAATGATTAAGGGCATATCTTAATGGCCCCTTTTCTATATGAGCTCAAGCCCACAAACTTCTATCTATGATCCTGAGCTATCCTCTCAGGAATCAACGAATTCGAATTCAGACCAACTCGAAACAATTCAAAAAGAAGTGATAGCTCTTTTTGTTAACGGGGTTCGAGTTTTAGGGCTGCCTAAGTCCGTTGGGGAAATATACGGTCTATTATTTATTTCGCCAGATCCTCTCGCCTTAGATGTTATTGTAAGAAAGTTGGAAATTTCCAAGGGATCCGTGAGTCAGGGCCTGCGGTTTCTTCGTAATTTAGGGGCGGTGAAACCTGTATATGTGAGCGGGGACCGGAGGGATCATTTTACAGCCGAGGCTGAGCTTAAAAAGCTTGCTAATGGATTTATAAGAGGTGAACTGAATCCTAATCTTGAAAGTGCAACTCTCAGATTGGATGAACTGAGGGCCATGGCAAAAAATGATAAGTCACCAAATTCAGATTTTTTTCAAGAGCGTATAAGGCGTATCGGAAACTGGCGGCGCAGAGGCGGTATGTTATTGAAAATTGTGAATAGGTTTCTTGGGAGGACAACTCGGGTATAATTTCTGAGTGAACGCGCAATAATGAATAACGAAATTGTATCAGAACCTCGGTGGTATGTTGTAAGGACTAGGCCTAAATCGGAGCATATTGCGGCTAAGGGGCTTGCTTGTCGCGCAGGAATCGAAGTTTATTGTCCGCGATTAAAGTTTCTTAAAATGACTTCTCGAGGAAAGGTCACTTTTACTGAAGCGCTCTTCCCGGGATATATTTTTGCCTATTTCTCTGCACAACAACATTTGAGAACAGTGAGTTATTCTAATGCTGTTTTGAATATTCTAAAATTTGGCAATCAATGTGCATCTGTTTCCAATTTGGTAATTTCGCAATTGCGTGAAACTATGGGGGGAGCAGATCTGAAGAACATTGAAATTTGCCCTGAGCTTGGCGAGGAGGCAGAGATTTGTTTTGGTCCATTCAAGGGAATGCGAGGGACCGTTTCTGATCTATGTCATGCAGATAAGCGAGTATCGGTACTTTTAGATTTTCTTGGACGAGTGAATAACGTTCAAGTCCCAATAGCTGATGTGAAAGCAAAGAAGAATCCAGTCATTGCTTTAAACGTTCACTGACGCATATCCAATAATAGGAAAGTATTGAATATTTCCTTAAATCAGAAAGTGAATCGGTTTCTTGCAGAAATGAGCATGAATGACCGGGGGCGGTAGCTTGATTAATTGAATTATCGGAGAATTGAAAACCGTAATCGACAAACAGAGCCTTGATGAAAGAGTCAATGTGCTAGGTGTGGGTATTAGCCCGATTAATCTAGATGCGGCATCTGAAATTATACACGCAGCTATTCACTCAGAATCACAAGGTTATGTAGGAGTGACAGGGGTGCATGGCGTTACGGAAGCTCAATCTGATTCATCATTTAAGCGAATTTTGAATAATACGTTTTTAAATACTCCGGACGGTATGCCAATGGTTTGGTATGGGAAAATTCTCGGGTATCAGGGCATTTCCAGAGTTTATGGGCCGGATCTTATGTTGCGCATATGCTCTGAGTCTGTTGCGAACGGTGTCCGTCATTTTTTCTATGGTGGTAGAGAAGGTGTTGCAGAAAAACTAAGAGATGAATTAATAAAAAAGTTTCCCGGATTGGAAGTGGTTGGAACATATACCCCGCCATTTAGACCGTTAACTGAGGATGAAGAAATGAGTGTGCGCGATCTCATTAATGATTCTGGTGCTCACTGTGTTTGGGTCGGTCTTAGCACACCAAAGCAAGAAAAGTTTATGAGCAATATTTTAGGGAAATTTGGCAAAGAAGGCGATGACACATTTGAAGGTGCAAAAATATTCTTTGGTGTGGGTGCGGCTTTTGATTTCCATGCCGGACTGATTCCGCAGGCTCCATCTTGGTTGCAGTCGTGTGGGATGGAATGGTTTTATCGTCTTTGCAAAGAACCTAGGCGACTTTGGAAGCGATACTTAAAGAACAATCCATTATTTATAATGAGGGCAATTTTGCAGCTTTTTAAGTTACGCAAGTATCCTTTGCAGGTGACTGATGACCATTAATTCGAAATTTTGAGCAATAAAACATATAGGAATATTTCATCAAATGCTTGGCGAGATTTGCTAGTTGTAATAATATTTTAATTATGAGGCCCTTGAATATAATTTTTCTGACATTGTTTCTAGTGTCCGTGATTGAGATTCGAGGCTATGCACAAGAATCAGATCTTGATCGGCTCAAGGCAGGATTTAATAATAAGATTGATGAGGTTCTTAACCCGCTCATTAAGAGGCATCTTCAATCGTTACTTAATTTGGAAAAAACTCTTGCTCAGCGACAGAAGCTTGAAGATGCCTTATTAGTCAGAGAAGAGAGGACGCGCCTTTCCTCGGCCAAGGGAACGGCAGTTCTCTTGGGATTGCCTGATGCTCCATCGCAGCTGAAGACGCTCGTATCCAGATTCCAAAGAGAGTCTTTGTCTTTAGTCAGGACTTGGGAAAGTAAATACGATAAAGCATTAATGAGTCTTGAAACTAGACTCACGAAATCAGCTAAATTAAATGAGGCGTTACTCGTAAAAAAAGAATTAAAATCGTTCCGTGACAAGATTGCTTTGCGCGATGGGAATGGTGGAGGAGACACAAAGAGTGAGAAATCAGGTAAAGTTGATTATGCGCTTGCCTCGGAAGGCGCGACTGCAAAGGCACAGCAATCCGCTGAATCTTTAATTGATGGTGATTTGAGGCACAGTGGAAGTGAGGGATTTGCTTGGGGTTCTTATCCGTCGGAGTTCATTGTTACTTTTCCAAAGAATCGGAAGATAGGAGAAATAAATTTTCTTCTCTATGACAAAGATCGATCAAGGAAGTATGCCTATCAGCTTTTTGTCTCACGCCGGGAAGGAGGTGATTGGGAGATGATATCTGACCATTCGGAGAAGCCTTCCAGTGGCTGGCAGAAACATAATTTTGCTCCAACTAGCTTAAAGAAAATAAAGATTCTTGGACTATTTAACACGGCGAATAAAAACTTTCAGATTGTTGAGGTTGAGGCCCGTTAATGAGCCCCATTAAAGGTACCGATCCGATCGGTTAGGAAATCCTGTTGCTCGGTTTTCCTGACAAAATAAACATTTATGTCTCGCATTCAGAAGACAGCTTACCTTTCTGCATCACAAGTAATTACGACTTTGTCTACACTTGCCGTTGCGGTGGCTCTTTCACGTGTATTGGAGACCAAGGCAGAGTATGGAACTTATCAACAAACCTTACTCGTATACACGTTCATAGCGCCCTTACTGGCTCTAGGGTTACCAGCGGCGACCTTTTATTTTATTCCAAGGAACCGAGGCAAAGAGAAGAGCGTTTTGATTAATGGGTTAGCGGCATTAATAACTAGTGCTTCATTGTTTGCTTTGTTTTGCGTTACCTTAGGGCCCATTTTTATACCTAATTGGTTCGGTAATTCACATCTTCTATCGACTATTCCGTGGTTGGCTCTTTACGGGCCAGCGACTCTGATTCTGATATTTATTTCTTCTGCTTTGGTTGCTGTAGATCGTCCTAAGACCAGTGCTATATTCACAGCAATTTTCAGACTGTTCATGGCCTGCGCAGTTGTGTTGTCAGCCATTATTTATGCTTCGGTAAATATTTCTTTGGGCGTTCAGGCTATAGTATGTTTTGTAGGAGCAATCCTTGGTATAGGGTTCATTTGGCAAGCGACATCAAAAAGCAAAAGTCCGTCCCTATTGCCCTCATTGAGTGGTGTCAGCACGCAATTAAAGTATGCGGTTCCTCTTGGTCTTGGAGCAATGATGGAGGGCATGGCTTTGGCCATTGATAAGGTGATAGTATCCTTATTTTGTTCTACTGAAGAGTATGCAGTTTTTGTGAATGGAGCTATGGAGGTTCCTTTAATAGCGGCGATAACAGTGGCTGCAGGAGCAGTAATGTTGCCTGAAATTGTCACGGCATTCAGTAACAATGATCGGTCTAAGGCACTAGAATTGTGGAAACTGATGGTGAAGAGAGTGGCTTTATTTTTATTGCCAGCGGGCTTTCTCTTTTACTTGGTTTCTGAGGAATTGATGGTGGTCCTTTATTCGGAAACTTTTAAAGAAAGTGCGGATCCTTTTAGGATTTATATGCTAATGCTTCCGGCTAGAGTTGCTTACTTTGGTATGTTATTTCAAGGTGCCGGAAAGACACACCTTGTTCTTTTAAGGGCAGTCATAACGCTCTTTTTAAATACGATGATTACGTATTTCTTGGTAAGAAAATTTGGGATGTCTGGAGCGGCTTGGGGAACTGTGGCAGTTGTTTGGTTTTTTGTTGTTCCATATTGTGTGATTCAATGCAGTAAGTTTGTTGAATCTAGGTGGAATACTTTTCTGCCTTATCGTTATATTTTGGCTGTAGGAACAGTGTCAGCAGTAGCAGCACTAGGTGCTTGGTATTTGAGTGGTCTTTTTGAGATTAGAACAGCATTATCTGCCGGTATACTCAAAGGTTCTATTTATACCTGTGGAGTGAGTGCTCTGATGGCGGTTTTCTTTCGTGAAGATTGCCTTCATATATATAAACAACTAAAGTCGAGGCTTCGATAAAGCGTTTGTCGTAAAATAATTGCAATGAAATGTGTTACAGTTCTCGGGGCTCGCCCTCAATTTGTTAAAGCTGCTCCCGTCAGTGCGGCGATGATTGAGGCGGGAACGGATGAAATCTTGGTCCATACTGGTCAGCATTTTGATTATGAAATGTCTCAAGTCTTTTTTGATGAATTAAATATACCAGAGCCAAAATATAATCTTGCAATTTCTGGAGGGTCGCACGGTCGCATGACTGGCAGGATGTTAGAATCTGTAGAAGATGTCATAGAAAAAGAAAGACCGGACTGTGTCTTAGTTTACGGAGACACAAATTCAACCCTTTCAGGTGCCCTCGCAGCGACAAAGCTACATGTCCCTGTTGCTCACATGGAAGCAGGTATCCGTAGCTATAATAAAAATATGCCGGAGGAAATTAACAGAATACTGACCGATCATGTCTCATCTCTTTTACTTTGTCCTAGCGAAACCGCTGTGGAAAATTTGAAAAAAGAAGGAATCAATGATGGGGTCATGATGGTCGGTGATGTGATGGCCGATGCTGCGAATCTTGCTAACAGCATAGTTAAGAATAATTCAAATTATTTACCTTCAATTGAGGGCTTTGATTGGGAGCAGGGCTATGACCTTTTGACTTTGCACCGCGCTGAGAACACTGATGAAAAATCACGAATAGATTCAATATTTGGAGCTCTAAATGAAATAAAAACCCCCTTGATTTTTCCTGTTCACCCTAGGACACGCGATGCGATAGCCAAGGCTAATGTTTTTTTATCTGATAACATTATTATTTGTGAGCCTTTGAGTTATTTGTCAATGACAGCTCTTATGAATGGGGCCTCGCGTGTGTTCACTGATTCGGGCGGCTTGCAAAAGGAAGCGTATTGGGCTCATAAGCCTTGTATAACTTTGCGAGAAGAAACGGAATGGCCCGAGACACTCGATGATAACGCTAACCAGTTAGTTGGGGCTGATGCTCAACTTATTCTTGCTGCCGTTGAGAAGACAAATCAGGTATCGTTCAAATTGGCACTTTATGGAGATGGAAATTCGGCTTCTCGGTGCGTTTCAGCTATCAATGAGTTGTTTCAGAAATAAATCTTATTTCGTTCATTATTCCGTTAGAGAATGAAAATAGCTTATATAATTACATGGAACCTTGGTCATAATGACGGAGTCACCAGAAAGGTATTGAGGCAAGTACGCGAATGGAAAAAATTGGGCCATGAAGTAGAAATATTTTGTGCTACCGAGGAGATTACCAAGGCTGTCAATGGGGTTACCTTTTTTAAAAAAGACCGTGTATGGAGTTCTATTTTTGCTGCCTTTAAGAATCGTAAAGTTTATACTAACCTTTGTGATCAGGTTATAAAGTATACTCCGGATATAGTTTATTTGCGGTGGGAGTTTCACAAAAGACCTTTGGCTCGATTGATGGAAAGGATTCCTACTATTATTGAAATAAATACTTTTTTCCAAGGTGAGTTTAGGAGGCGATCCAGAGAGAACTGGATAGAGAAAAGTAGATACTGGTATTATCTATTAACTTACAAAAAATTTAATAAATGTTGTTTAGGTTTTGTCTCAGTTTGTAAAGAATATCTTCAATTGGGCCAATACGATAAATGGAATAAACTTCATTGCTATATTCCAAATTCTATTCCACTTGATAAAGAGCAAAAACCAATTGATTATTCAGCTCAGGAGATTTCCATTCCTAGATTAGTTTTTATAAGCTCAGGTATACAGCCATGGCATGGCCTAGATAATTTGATTGAATTAGCAGAAAAATCTGTAGGCGAACTTCAATTTGATTTAATTACGGGGTTTGATGTGGGTTATCTTGAGCTGCCTGAAAATATCAAAGTTTATCCTTTTCTGGAGAAAGACGAGTTTTTGGAGATCTTTAAAAATGCAGTAGCAGGAATCGGATCAGCAGGCCTTTATGAAAATGGCATGAATGAGGCATGCGTTCTTAAGCTTAGGGAATACTTATCAGCTGGTTTACCAGTTATAGTGCCTTATAAAGACACGGCTTTTCTTAATCAAAAGTCACCAGAGTGGTTTCTTGAGTTACCTAACGAACCTAGTTCATTAGTTAACAACAAAGAGAAAATAATGGATTTTGTTGAAAGAATTAGAGGGCTTAGAGTTCAAACTAATGAAGTTTTTCCATATATTAGTAGTGAAAGATGGGAGGCAGAAAGAGTGAACTTTTTTAAACAAGTTCTTAAGATGAAATGATGTGAAATTGAAACTTAATAAAGGATTTATATTTTCTTTTCAGCTTGTATTAATTTCATGCTTTACCAAGTCTGTTGCTCTAAGTGACGTTGTTAGGCTCCCTCTTGGTAAAGACTTACAGTCGATTATAAACGAGCAAGATAAGGGAACTAGTTTCCTTTTAGAAACTGGAATTCACCGTGGTCATGAGCTTGATTTGAAAGATGGTGATACTTTGACAGGTAGTGATGGAGCGATCCTTTCAGGCGCTGAACTGCTAACTGGTTGGAAATATGAAGATCCTTATTGGGTTCATGAGGGTCCGCATTCGAAGGTCATACCTTCATTAGATGATGAGACAAGGGTCTGGGAGGCCCGAGCTAATTTTCCGCATGATCTTTTTTGCGATGATGTTCCTCTGATACAGAGAATGAGTCGTTCCTTATATCTTCGAGAAGGCAATTATTGGTTCTATGATTACGATGAAGATAAAATTTATATTGGATTTGATCCTTCTGGTTGTGAATTGGAGTTGAGCGGATTGTGTCGTTACGGCTTAAGGGCAAAGGGGCGAGGGGTGACATTACGGAATGTCCGCTTCGAGAACTATTCAACTTATGATCTAGATTCCGCAGTTGATTTGGGTCCCGAAGCATTAGTCGAAGGGTGCACCGTTTCCGGGAGCCACTGCATCGGTATCAGAATTTCTAGCAATTCAACAATTAGAGGTTCAGCTTTCAACTATAATGGGCTTGCTGGATTGCATAATGGCGGTGATGCGACACTTATAGAATTTTGTGAGTTTGCCCATAATGGGTGGGCTGGTTTTTCTGGAGACTGGGCGCGGGCAGGCTGTAAGGTTCCAGGTGTTACGAATACTGTTCTGAGGCGAAATTATGCTCACCACAATACTGGTCCAGGTTTTTGGTTTGATATCAATTCTAATGGGAATTTGTTCGAAGAGAATTTGAGCGAATTTAATTCCTGGGAAGGATTGATATATGAGTTGAGCTGCGGCTGTGAAATTCGCAACAATATTCTGCGTTGGAATGGGTTAGATCCAAGGGGAGGTCTTTTATGGGGCGTTCCTTTTGTTATACAAAATGCGGAAAATGCTAACATCCATCATAATTACTTTGAGGCTTCTCCGGCTAATGGTGCGCGTGGGGGCGGGCTTTCGATAATTAATCAGTTCCGCCCTCAATACATTAATGGTATATGTGGTGAACATACCGCAGAAGGAAATCACATTCATAATAACGTGATGGTCATGCCCAATGGAGGCTATAATGGTCTTCAGTATGGCTCATTTGGTTGGGACACGTATGATGATTTCCTTAAGGCTGGAAATGTATGGGAAAAGAATACGTATCTCTCGGGAAAGCCTACCCGTGGTAACTTTCATTGGTACGGTCCAGGCAAGAGAGCAGAAGATTTTGTTATAGAGTTTTTAAATTGGAATGAGTGGAGAGGCCGGGGTCAGGATAATAACAGTGTTCTGATTGGTAAGCACTCTTCATTCTTTAATCCATTCAATCCTGAATTAGATGATCTTATTCGCAAGACAACTGGTGTTAGTTATCAGGAAATCAAAGGTCCATTCGTGCAATTGATTTTCGATGGTGAAGATGATTCAGATAATGATGGTATGCCAGACGCTTGGGAGAAGTCCAATGGGTTAGATTGGACTTCGGAAGATGCTAACGAGGATACTGATTCGGATGGCCTTGAAAACATTGTTGAGTACCAGAGATCTACAAACCCACAAAGGCCAGACACTGACGGAGACGGAATCCCTGATGGCTGGGAATTGGCCCATGGTATCAACCCTCTGTTTGAGGATTCCTTAATGGATCCTGATGAGGACAGTTTCACTAATCTTGAAGAATACAAATTAAATACAGAGCCTACAGTTGCGGATCAGTTGCAGCTGAGTGTTCCAGAAGATGGTTTAACGATGTGGTTAAAGTCAGGCGTCCCTATGAAGACTGAGAATGTAGGCAGAATTACGAGTTGGCAGGACTGGCGACTGAAGCAAAACCAACTAGATACACCTTTCAATCATCAAGCGCCGGTCATTAATAATGAAACTCATAACGGGTATCCTCTAATTGATTTTAGCTCAGGTGATTTAAAATCAAGTGACAATGACGTGTTGGGAGATGCTAGTGATGGTTGGACATTATTTAATGTTTTTAGAGTCAAAAAAATTAATGAAGGTTCAGATAAATTTGCCTTGATGGGGAACAGTGTTTGGAGGGAGAGTGGCTTCCGGTTAACTCTGGAACAAGGCCATTTGCATTTTTATTCTACTCAGTCAGAGGATCCAATTTCCGTGGGGGCTCACCGGAAGTTAATTGATCAAGAGCTTGTCATTATGACTTTATATTATGATGACATTAATAGGGAAGGTAGATTGTACCTAGATGGTATTGAGCAAGAAAGAGCCAAGGGTCATATTCCATTTAATTCTGAGCCTTTATGGATTGGTCACATCGGAGGAATGCAATCTCAGAAAGCTGAACATGCGGAAATCTTAACTTATGACAGACCATTGAATCATGCCGAAAGAAAAGCAGTCGAAGCTATGCTTTTGGGTAAATATAAATCATCTGGTGCCCTAACCAATGATTCAGATAATGATGGAATCTCAGACTGGTGGGAGATGGAATATGGGGCAATTGAAATTGCGCAAGGAGATTCTGATTCCGATGGTTTGTCCAATCTTGAGGAATATATTAATCGTACTAATCCTCATGTTCCTGATACGGATGGTGATGGCCTCACTGATGCTTGGGAATTATCGAATGGGTGGAATCCTAGGCTAGATGATTCGGCCGTAGATATTGATTCTGACGGTTTAGATTCGGTAAAAGAAATGGAATTAAAAACGAATTCGGAACGGGCTGATACTGATGGCGATCTTATGAATGATGGTTGGGAATTTATCAATGGGTTAGATCCATTAGTTGATGATGCGGATGATGATCCTGATCAAGACGAGTTAAAGAACCTAGATGAATTCCTAAACAATACTTTAGCGCAGAACCCTGATTCAGACATGGATTCTCTTTCCGATTCTTGGGAAATTATTAATGGATGGGATCCCCTTAAGAACGCAATAGAAAATGATTCTGATTCTGATGGCCTCACTGACTTTGAAGAGTTTCGTTATGGAACAGACATAGCATCCGTTGATACGGATAATGATAAAATTTCTGATGGGGATGAGGTTAAAAATAATCTGAATCCTTTGGTGAATGATGCGGATGATGATCCGGATTCGGATGGCCTAATTAATTTATCAGAGATAAATCTAGGGACTGACCCTTTTCTTAAGGATACAGATTCTGATGGTATGCCAGACGGTTGGGAGTCAAAGAACAGGATGAATGCTCTTTCAGATGACGCTTTGGAGGATTTTGATTTTGATTCTATCAGCAATCTTTCTGAGTATGTGAAAGGAACTGATCCGATCGAATGGATCGATATTGATGGGGATGGAATGCATGATCTGTGGGAACTGCAATCAGGTTTAAGAGTAGATGTCGTGGATAGAGATGAGGATCCGGACCAAGACAATGTTCCCAATCTCATAGAGTTTATATTAGGTGGAGATCCTTACGATAAGACAAAGGCCCCTGGAATGGCGGTTCAGGGAATGAATAGTAAAAGCACGGAAATTTGGTACAACGTACTGAAATCACGCTATTATTTTTATAGAATTAATCTTGAGAGATTGAATCCTAATAATAGTTGGGAAGAGTTACTGAATTTTGATCAAGGCATTAAGGCTCTTGATCTTAGTTCGAAAATACTAGATGGATTGCACGACAAGGCAGTTTATCGTATCAGGATGGAAAGGTTGCCTTGAAGGCAGTAATCCATATTATCGGTATTCAATTCTTGAGAAACTATTTAGGTAATTTTAGATGAACATTAAAGCTATTGTGTTGATGGGCGCAGGCCTCCTGGTCGCGCTCTGGACTGGTCAGGCTGTCGGCAATGGCAATTACGGCACTGCTATTGCAGTTGCCGGTATTACAATCTTTGCTGTTCTCGTTTCAGTCGTTGGTAAACAGTATCGATTTGAAGGATGGGCAATCGCAATTGTCTGTGCGTGTTATTTCGTGGGAGGAAAAGGATTTGCTTACCAAAGACTCGTATCGATTCTTTTCATTGGGGAGGCGACATTGCTTTTGTTGATCGGGTTTCACTTGATTAGGTGCTTAGCAGGTAAGAATGATGTGCTTCCTAGGCACCCGCTCACTGTCCCGGTGATGTTGTTCCAAATTTATGGTTTTGCGCATCTCTTGATTGATAGGAAGTACTTTGATTTTTTCTTTCTCATGAAAGATGTCGCTACCGTTTATTATGGTTTATTCTTTTTTCTAGTATTTCCATCGATGTTGCACCGTCCGACTCGGCAATATCTACTGAAGTTGCTTCCCATTATTTCAGGCATAGCGTTAACTATTTTGACTTCTTTCTTGTTAGTGCCGGGCTTGGAACAAAAAGTTTTTTATGGGACCATGGTACGTGGAGCTCCTTTGATCATGCCCTCAATCGACGCTCTCATACCTGTTTGTGTAGGATTTTCAGCATTTTGCTATTTTAAACACCTTCGTTCGAGCGGGTTATGGAAGATACTATACCTGTGCACTTCCGTTTTTTGCACTGCGCCGTTATTCGCTCAGGGAAAGGCAGTATTTTATCTTGCGTTTTTCGCATTCGTTGGCGCCCTTTTTATAATTGGGCATTGGCGCCTTCTGGTTGTTGGTTTGTTTGCCGGAATTCTTGCAACTGTTTTTATTTTCTCTTTGGTGGAGTCCCGCGTTATCGAGGATAAGGACGGCCGTTTTGAGAAGTTTTTGGAAGAGTTTTCGTCTTTTGATATAGCCGGTATTGGAAGTGGCAAGCAACGATTTGCGCAAGAGAATGTGGACTGGCGATTTACTTGGTGGAAAATGGTTATTGAGGATGTGATGAGAGAGAACCCTTGGTATGGGCTCGGCTTAGGCTCCGACATATCAACAAAATTTCATGCGACTTATTTCCAGACCGGAGAACATAATACTGATGTTCTTATTGCGAGATATCCGCATAATGTTTTAATCACTATATTTGGCAGGTTGGGTATCATTGGTCTTATGATTTTCCTCCCATTATGCATATTAATTGTGAGAGAACTTTGGCTGGGAATGATGAGATTGCGTGCATCTGTTGGTGAAAATGATCCAGGCCTTGCATTTGTTTGGGCATTTGTTTTGGCAGGATTTATAAATGCTTTTTTTCAATCCACTTTTGAAGCGCCTTATGCGGCAGTGGCATTTTGGTCCATGCTGGCAGTCCTTTGCGTGATGAATAGGCAGGTAGAGGACCCTAATGATGAGGATGAAGGTGTTGAGGAAGATATTGGCGCTCTGCCTGATAGGGGAATGCTGAATGAAGGAGAATTTGCAATGAGGTCAAAGGCCACATAGCTCAAAGGATTATAATGGTTTTGAATGTATTGTCATGAAGGATGATCGAACTTGGCAAGGCGTAGTGCCGTGGATATATGGGAAAGTCCCTGCATTTCGTAGCAGGAGGTTTTCTAGGTTCTTGGCTGAACTTAAACCAAGGAAAAAAGAGAAGATTATTGATTTGGGTGGAGAGCCTGAGTTTTGGAAAAAATCCACTATAGAATTGGAAGTCCATTGCGTGAATTTGGATAAATTAGAATTTATTCAGGACGAATATTTAGTTAGAATAAGGACCAGTGCCGGGGACTGTTGTGATCTTGCTGATGAGAAGGATAATTCTTATGATATCGTGTTCTCAAATAGTGTTATTGAGCATGTTGGTGATTTGGAGAGACAGAAACTGTTTGCACAGAATGCTCTTCGTCTTGGCAAGAAGTTATGGATTCAAACTCCAGCTAAATATTTTCCAGTTGAACCTCATTGGTTTGCTTTATTTATCCACTGGTTTCCAAAAAAATATCAGTATTCTCTTTTCAGATTATTCGCTTTGCGCCAGCTCTTTGCCGGGGTCAGGCTCTCTAAGGAGGAGATAAAGGCTCAAGTTGATGATGTTAGATTAATGACTAAGAGGGAACTGAAAGCAATGTTCCCGGGCTGCAGAATTATTACCGAGCGTTTCTTTCTTTTTCCCAAATCTTATATTGTTGTTAAAGGTGAAGAAAATTAGTTCTCAAAAATTTAGTATTACCTAAAGACTTTCCGTTTTTAAATGAATTCGATTCTTCTAGTTGGTCAGACGCCGCCACCATATCATGGTCAGGCCATTGCAATGCAGCAATTGTTCGATCAACGGTGGGAAGGATTAAAAGTTCGATATTTGAGAATGGCTTACAGTCATAGTGAGTCAGAAGTTGGCCGTTTCAGAATCAGAAAGATATTTCATCTAATTTCACTCGTTATTAAATCTTGGTTCATATTAATAAAGAATCGGCCCTGCTGTTTGTACTATCCTCCGGCAAGCCCTAACCGTACTCCTGTCATTAGAGATGTGGTATTTTTGTTGCTTGTTCGGCCATTAGCTAAGAATACTATTTTTCATTATCATGCGGGGGGGCTTCCTGCGTATGTTGCATCCTTGAGTTTTCCTCTGAGGTTTCTTTCAAAGCTCGCTTTTAGCAATGCGACCCTTGGCATTGAGATATCTGAGAGTCAGCTCAATGAAGATGTTTTCTTTCCTGTGAAGAAGAGAATTTGCATTTCAAATGGGCTAGATGTTTCAGATTTAAAGCAAAGATCATGTGAGAAAGGAGACGGGAAGAGGAGGATTTTGTTTATTGCGGGATTGCGTGAAAGTAAGGGAGTAATGGACATCATAGGAACGGCAGTGAAGATGAAGCAATTGGGTGCAGATTTCGTATTTGATGTTGCTGGCGCATGGCAGGAAGAAAATACACGTAGAGAATTTGAAACGGAGTTATCAAGGTTGGACCTTGATGATCAAATCATTCTTCATGGTCGGGTGACTGGCGAAGAAAAGTGGGAACTTTATAGGCGAGCATATGCTTTTTTCTTCCCGTCATTTTATGAGTCTGAAAATTTTCCGTTGGTCCTTATTGAGGCTATGGCTTTCGGTCTTCCTATCGTTGCAACTAATTGGAGAGGCATACCGGAATTAGTTGTCGAAGGCGAAACTGGTAGGCTCTGCGATGTGCAATCATGTGAGCAATTCTCTTTTGCTCTTAATGAATTAATTAAGAATGAGGATAAGCATGAAAAAATGGCTTCTCTTGCCCGGTCCCGTTATGAAAAAAAATATACTAAGGATGCATTTATTTCCGCAATGAGGAGTGCTTTCGAAAGTGTTATTGATGAATCCAAGGTACAAACAGATGCTTAAAACTTTTGCTTTTTGTGTCATAATATTTGGATATCTCTGGCTAGCTATTTTTGGCACAGGAGTCAAACTTGTGTTCCAATGGCCAGGGCTCCTATTGCTGAGCCTTGGTTTCTTATTTCTTCCGTTTGCTTTCAGAGGGAGGGCTGAAAGCGCATCTCTTGCCTGTAGTATCTCAGTTTTATCCTTGTTTATTTATATGGTTCTGCGGGCCATTAATTCTCCTGTTCAATATCTTGGCAGGTTGGACATCATTCTGATGTTAGTTTTGTTCGGGGCTTATGTATTTTTTAGTGCTGCAAATACTAAACGGCATAGGTCCATTATCGTTGGTCTCTTCTTGTTAATCGGATTAGCAAATGTATGCGTGGCTATTTATCAGCTAGAGTTTAAGAGTTTTCATATTCTTCCGGGCTATGACCGGGTTGGCCTTGGTGGGCAGCTTGAGAGGCCGAGTGGTTTTTATAATGCCAGTCCACACTTTGCTGGTTTCATGCAAATAGTAGCAATCATGACCGCTTCTCTAGCCCTGTTTTCCAGAGGCCTTGCCGTTCGGATTCCGTGCGCAATTATTTTTGTGATTTCTCTTTCCGGAATTGTCATGAGTCAGAGCCGAGGCAGTTTCATTGCTCTGCCATTTGGGTTGATAATATTGTTCGGATTTTATCTGTTCTTTAATGTCCGGATAATAAAAAGGCAGTGGAAAATGAACGGTAAGATAGCGTTTATGATACTGGGAATCATTTGTGTTTTGTTGGTAGCAGGCACTTGGATGATTAAAGGTTTTAGTAATCGAATTGATTCGGTAGATGATTTCTTTGCAGATTCATCACGTTCAAATTTTAGGGCAGGGGCCGTGGACCAATGGATGGAGTCTCCATTAGTTGGGACCGGATCTCGAACATTCCAATACAAGTATTTGCAGTACCGCCCAAGCCATGCGCCTTTCCATCAGAGGGACCCTCGGTTTACTCATAATGATTATTTACAGCAGGGCGCGGAATATGGACTAATTGGTCTTGGACTTGTTCTTTTAACGATATGGGCGCACTTTTTTTGTGCTGTCCGTCGAGTAAGAAATTATGTGGCTATATATGAAGGTTCCGTTGATCGATCAGGCCGATTAAGTTATGCCCTTTTGGTTGGATCCATTGCTGTGATTTCAGCGCATGCCGTTCATGCATGTGTTGATTTTCATATTAGAATCTTTGCAACTGGCATACCCATTATTTTTTGTTTATCAATTATGGCAAGCTCGGGTCGTTCAGGTGACAGAAGACCCATGGTTACTTCAATCGCTGCGTGGGCATCAGCTTTGTGTGGCCTTTCAATTCTGATAATGGCCTGGAACCTAGCGCCTTCTTCTTGGTTAATGCAAAAGGCCAAGGATCAGGTTAGTCAAAACGATTCATCTGCTGCAATTTCATTTTTGCACGAGGCGTCGGAAATGGATCCATTAAATCCGGAGCCGCTCAAAGAGCTTGGACGGATTCGCTATGAGAAGAAAAATTCTGAGATTCCCGCTATCGTTCGTATTGGATATATAACCAATGCATTGGATGCTTTCCAAAAGGTGATCAATATTAATCCATTGGATTGGAGGGCAAAGATGAGCGCTGGAGGTTGTGAGATGTTCCTTGCATGGCATTCCAATCCCATGGACAGCATGAGTCATTGGAAGCGTGCCCGATTATACTTTGAAAACGCTATTGAGATTGCCCCAACAAAATATGAACCGCGGGAGGAATTGGCTCTTTATGAACTTGATTTGGCTCATTTTTTGGCAAGCAGAGGTCACTTAGAAGATGCATATGAAAAAGCCAAAGGGGCAGCAGCAAAATTCATAGCGGTCCCTCAATTTTTCGTTGAAGGTGCGCCTCAGGGGCACAGAGCAAGTGATGGGCTCAGAAGTGCTAATCATCTGTTGATGCGTTTGGAGGAGCCTCTGAATTAATAATTGATTTGTTTTAATGAAACTTAAAATGACTAGATATTCTGTTGAGCTCATGTGATTAGGTAGAAAAATTGTTTATTAGTATAAAAAAGAGCATTGCGCGTATTTATGAAATATTACGAGTAGTGATAGTTTCTGGAATCGCCGAATTGCGACACCTATTCACTCGGTATCGGCGTGGTCCTAGGCAAAATGTTTGGGATATTGATATTGTGTATTTGTGGAGTGATCCTAGCGATGCTATTTGGGCAGCGAAGCGAGAGGAGGTACTGCGTTCAGAACAAAGAGATGATTACTGTTGCATTGAGTTGCAGACCCTTGCTCCAAAAATGACCCTTGATGAGTTGCGTTATTCTTTACGTTCGGTAGACACTCATTTGAGTGGGGTCAGGTACGTGCATATCGTTGTTGATGGGCAAGTTCCAGACTGGTTAGACGTGAATCATCCCAAGATACGTGTGATCCAAGCCGAAGATATCATTACTAACAAAGAGCATTACCCGAATTATAATACTCAGGCTATCGAATCTTATTTCTTCAATATTCCAGATTTGAGCGATCGGTTTATTTATTTTAATGATGATTTCTTTCTTCGTAGTAATATGGGAGTGGATGATTTTTTCACTTCTGATGGATTCCTTAGAGTTAGATTAGGGCGCGCATTATCACCCAAAGGTTCACCGAGTTCGCAAGAGGAGGGTGATTACGCAGGTCATAGAAACGCTAACAAGTTACTTGACCAAAAGTTTATTAAACGGGCCCGGTTAACTGTGATGCATCGGCCTTATGCGCATAATAAGGAATTGTTAAAAAGCGCTGAGAGCATTTTTCCCGATGCATTGGAAGAGACTCGGTCTTCAAAGTTTCGTTCAACAAAGATGGTTGCCATACATAGCTTTTTGATTCCATATGCGGCTTCTTATCAGAAAGAGGCAGACCTTGTTCCTCCAAAATTGCTTGAGAAGGACATGTTCCGCTGGGGATCATCACCGCTCAATAATAAGAAAGTTGTTAAACGGGTTCAAGGTTTGCGGAGTAAAGCATTTTGTATTCAAGAAGAGAGAGGAGTCGAGATTCCTGAATCTGAGATCAGCCGATTCCGGGCATTTATGTCTGATCTTTTCCCTGAACCTTCATCGTTCGAGCGTACAAAATAAAGAAAAGCCTTTAACTGGGACTATTCAATTTTTCTCAGAACTTTGTATCCCATTGAAGAGAGGCGTTTCTTTGCTCTTTGAGGTGAATGTGTGGCTAAGTAGTTGGGAAGTTCATACGGAGTTGTGTCCGGATCCATTAATAGAGGCTTGAAAAGACCTTTTCTAATGAGGAAGATTTCATATCCAAAACTTTCAAGGAAAGTTCCCACCTCTGATGGATAACCATTATGATCCTCATAGATTATGTCACGGAGCCTCTGGTCTTTAAGTAATTTTTTTGCCCCAATTAGAGCTGATTTTTCATGTCCCTCAATATCGATCTTACAGGTTCCAATCGATTCCTCGGATTGCTCAAAATAATTGTCTAAGCAGACCATTTGTGTCTTTATCCTTTTTTCATTCGAGGACCCTGAATTGCTTTCTACTAACTTTGCTGAACCTCTATTAGAATGAAAATTTTCTGGGATATTTAGTTCCGATTCCCCGTCCTGATGCGATACTGCAGAATTTTCAATTTTGATGGTGGCGATTCGATGATTTGATTCCCATGATTCAGTAATATCTTTAAGCTCTTTGGCTATTTCTGAGTGAGCTTCGAATGATATTACTTTACCTGTGGGCCCTGAGGCCAGAGCCAAGAGACCGGACATGAGACCGTAATTGGCTCCGATGTCTAGACAAGTTTCTCCCTGATCTGTGAG
>JABGYE010000022.1:0-2110 GCA_018675395.1 Akkermansiaceae bacterium | reverse complement strand
TGCCTGTTTGTAAATATCTCTTAGATCTGGTTGGTAGTGATCTTGGAACAGTTCAATGGGTTTCGTATAAGTTCCAAAGTATTTCATTTGCCAAGAGGATTGATTAAAATGCCTCATTGGGATACCAGAGTCGTCCTGAATGATGGCCGTTGAGCTGGATAATAAATGATTTCGTATTTGTGAGAAATAACTCTTATGCATCAGATACGATGCGGCTTTGACATAACTTTTTCCTTTTGGAATTGATTCTAAGTATTTTAAAAATCCCGACTTCAAAATAAAGCCATCGGAAATGTTAGTTCTAAAATAATTTACTAGAATCTCTCTTCCATTTTCATGTATAGCTTTGATCCGCACTGCATCATTACTTGATTGGGTATCTTGCCATTCACTAATGGTACCATCCTTATTCAGTTTAATGTAATCAATGTCTTTGATGGTAAAGCCAGAACCTGACAAGAAAAGGCATATGATTGGAAGGGTGCCATTGTAAAAGGACTTTGATATCTCGGTCCTCATATCCTTTGTTTTAAAGAAACTGAAACGTAAACTTTCTTCCAGAATCTTGCGAATTTCTTCAAGCGCTTGAGTGGAATTTTTCCCTCTAAGAATATTAGATTTAGGGAAATCACCCACAGGCTCAAGTCCACAAAGTATAAAATTCTGTGCTTCTGGAAACATATACAAAGCATGAAGAATGTCGGGGCCGCTGAAAGGATACCTTATGGATTCGGATCGATTTGAATTACTTAATTTTCTTTCAGACCAGGATCTCATCGGCCTTAGGTTGGATTTTTTATAACGGCTCCAAGCCTTTTTCATTAATTGTTCATGCTTTTTCCAGTTTTCGCTTGAGGTGATATCTTTTTCTTCTGGGACTGAAATTCCGGCAAGTAATCTGGATGTGAAATCAATGTCTTTTATGAATGCAGGCTCCTTACCTGATACATTCATTAATGTTACAAAAAAGATAATTCCCAATTTTACTAATTGCCAAAAGATACCCATGAAGTTGGTTTTCTAATTTTAGATTGCTGTCTCTCCCTCGTTTGACTCTTGCGTTGAGTCTCCCATTCTTTCTCGGATCTCTGAGAGTTCTTTCTTTAGGCCGGTACGGAAATAAATTGCATCGGCTTTGTGGATTAGAAAGTTTGCTCCCATGTCAAGAAAACGGACATGTTCATCGTTAGTTCCCCAGAAGTGCAGGCCTGCACCAATTCCAAGCGACCGTGCTTTGGTGATTATTTTTTCTGTGGCTCTTAGAAATTCAGGATGATCATACTGTTCAGGCAACCCGATGCTGCAGGATAAATCATGAGGGCCAATTAGAACTGCATCGACACCATCAATTCCCATGAGCTCATCCATTCTGCTCATGGCCTCTACACTTTCTATGTTTATAACTAAGGCATTTTTGGCAGTGTTCTTTGCTATATAATTATCTAATTCCTCATCAAGTTTTTCTCCGTTCAGGCACTGATCGAGCTTTTCCCCTTTAAGAGGTCTGAACTTTGTCGCGCCTCTTAGAGCCTGAACTTGTTCTGGAGTTTCAATGTAAGGGGCAACGATGGCAACGGCTCCATCATCCAATGCGACTGTTGCACGGTCCGGGTCCGGGTCTGTGATTCTGACTAGTGGAGGAATTCCCATGGCCGAGTAGGTTCGGCACATCCAGCTAAGAGTTTCTCGACTAATTGCGATATGTTCTGTGTCAATGAACACAAAGTCGAGCCCGCAGTCTCCAATTATCTTTGGCCAGAAAGGAGAAGTGGAAACTACAAGAGTGCCGTAAATACGTTCTTCTGATCGTAGTGCAATTCGGAAATTTTCGGGTTTCATTTTTTTCTATTATCAACATTAACAGGTTCCCCTACTTTGGAGGACTCAATCGCAGCACTGACAGTTGCACAAATGTCCCTAGCTTCAATACAATCAAGTATGGGTTTTTCCGTCCCATCAATAGATCGTGCGAAATTTTCTGCAAGTAAGTAATTATTTTGATCCGCGATTCTTTGGTTCTTAAACTCCGCCATTGGCTGATCACGATAATGAATCGAAACTTCAGGCCTGGCTTCTGAAATAACTACTGAACCTTCTGTCCCTATTATAT
>JABGYE010000041.1:0-3524 GCA_018675395.1 Akkermansiaceae bacterium | reverse complement strand
GATATTGGTATTGATTTGGGTACCGCAAACACTTTGGTCTACCTTAAAGATGAAGGGATTAAAGTTCGAGAGCCATCAGTCGTTGCCGTTAAGACAGGTACAACAGAAGTCGTCGCAGTTGGAGATGAAGCGAAGAGAATGCTGGGCAGGACTCCTGACACGATTTCGGCTATTAGGCCATTGAGGGATGGAGTGATAGCTGATTTTGAGATTACAGAAGCGATGCTTAAGCATTTCATTAGGAAGGCAAGGACTAAGGAAAAAGGTAATGGGACCAAGCTCATTAGGGCTTCAAGAATCAGGGTCGTGGTTGCTGTTCCATCAGGAATAACCGAAGTTGAAAAGAGAGCGGTTAAGGATTCAGCAAAGCAGGCAGGCGCTGATGAGGTCTACTTAATTGAGGAGCCCATGGCTGCTGCGATTGGAGTGGGTCTGCCGATACAGGATGCGAGCGGTAACATGATTGTTGATATTGGAGGGGGAACAACTGAAGTGGCGGTCATTTCTTTGTCCGGAATTGTTCAGAGCAGGAGTCTCAGAGTCGGTGGAGATAAGCTTGACGAATCAATCATTGCTTACATGAAGCGTAAATACAATTTAATGATTGGTGAACGCACAGCTGAGATGGTTAAGATTAAAATAGGATCAGCGACTGTAATTGATCAAGAATCGGTAATGGATGTTAAGGGCCGTGATCTTGTAGATGGATTGCCTAAAACTATAGAGGTAAATTCCAAAGAGATTCGTGAAGCGATGTCGGAGCCTTTGGCTGCGATACTTGGTTCGATTAAAGAGGCCTTAGAGAGATGTCCTCCTGAATTAGCTGCGGACTTAGTTGATAGAGGTATTATGCTGGCAGGTGGGGGTGCCTTATTGGGTGGTATTGATGTATGGTTAACTGAAAAGACAGGTGTTCCGACTCACCTTTCTGAGGACCCGCTCATTGCAGTGGTTGAGGGGACGGGTCGAGTTCTAAGTGAAGTTTCGTACATAAAGAAAATGACTTCGGGCGGGGTATAAATATGGAAATAAATCTTTAATTTGTTGAGTTTAGAGCAATGAAGAAGTCCAATCTTGTAGCTCTTGTAATATTCTCACTAGCACTGGTTTGGGTTTTTACTCTTGATAACAAAGGGGTTCATTCAGTTCAGTCTAAGGTCCTTGGGCTTTTTGGCCTTGCTCATGAAACTATAGTTAATCTCACGTATGATGATGACGTTATTAATGGTGAGCCAATTTCTGCTAACGAGCTTTATCGAAAATATGAAAAGGAGCAGTTGGCTTTGCGCTATAACAAGTCATTGAAGGAGCTCTTTGAATTGAGGGCATGGCAAGGGCAAATTGATCTTCTTAGGGAGGAAAATATAGAGTTAAAAAGATCCCTTAATTTTGTTGAATATAAGGGAAAGCAGAACCAGCAATTAGTTGCTGCTCGCGTCATAAAAAGACAGAGCAATAGCTGGTGGAGGACAATTATTATTGATAAAGGTTATGAAGATGGAGTGATGATTAATAGTCCAGTAATGACTCCAGTAGCAGTTGAGCGTGTTGATCAAGTTGAGGGCGCATTAGTTGGAAAGATTGCTTCGGTGGGTCAAGGCCAATCAACGATAGTGCTGGCAACTGATGTTGAGTGCAGGGTCAGTGCCTATGTGCATTCTGCTTTTGCAGAACCATCTGGAAAGGGCCAAGAAAGGGTTCAAGGGATACTTTCTGGTGCTCCTGGCGCTGGGAGGGAAGTTACTCATTTGTTACTACAGAATTTACCTAAGGAGGCTGACAGGTACGGAGTTTCTGCAGGTGCTAAGGTGTATTCTTCAGGAGTAGGAAATTCCGAGGCTAAAGGCATTTTTCCTCCAGGGCTTTTGCTCGGTTACGTTAAGGAATTTGAGGTTAAAGAATTCGACGCAGTTGCTCGTGTGCAGCCTGCAATAAATTTTAATCAACTTAGCTACGTTTTCGTTTTAGTACCTATCACAACTCAAGAAGTTAAGGGACAGGCTTCAGTGCTCCGTGAGTTACGGTCAAATTCAAATGAACTTTCCAACGAAAATTAAAATTAATGTATTTATCGCGCCTAATTTTCACGTTCAGCTTAATTTCATTAATTGGAATTGCGTTGATGTTGGATGGGTTTTTTTCGACCCATCTTAGTCCTTTTGGTGTCAGGATCTTACTTCTTCATACTATATTTCTAACATGTTCACTTACAGTTTCATTTCCGATGATGCTGAGCCTGGCTTTTGCTGTTGGTTTTATTTGGGATTCAACCCAGATGGCTGTCACGGGCGTAAATGATGTTGGATTTGGATATTCTATTTTCCTTTTAGGTCTTACAGGGGCGCTGATGCAGGGTGTGCGTCCATTATTTAAAAGAGGCCGTTGGGAAGTTCCGGTCGTATTGGTCGGGGTGGCAACTGCTTTACTGATAGCTATGGAGTGGTTTTTTATAAGCTTTGGTAGAGCTAAATTTATTGTTCCGGAAAGTTTTTGGAAAGAACTATGGGTTTCAGCTTTATTGGGTATGCTCGCATCTCCCATTTTCTTTTACCTAACATTCAAATTGAGTAGATTGACTGGCTGCCCCATACTTTCAATTAAGGGTGGCCTTAAAAATGGATTCTGAAGATTATGACATTCAGTTATAGATTAAGATTCTATCTTGTTGGCTTGATTTTAATAGGTGGATTTTCTGCTCTCCTGATCCGTTTATTTGTCATACAAATTAACAGATACGATGAGTTTTCTTCTAAAGTGCCAGGGACTTCAGAAGTTAAGGTCAGGATACCAGGAGTGAGAGGTATTATTCGAGATCGGAGAGGAAGGGTTCTAGTGGAGAACATTGCTCGTTACGAGATGCAGTTTAACCTTAAGGAGATTCTTAATAACTATAGAAGAATCACAAAAGACGAGAATTTAGCTATTAGTAAAACGAATAGAACGGCCACAGTTAAAAAAGAGCTCAAAGAGGTTCCTGTTAGTGTTTTCAACTTTCAGGATGGGAGCGGAATTAGTAGGAAAAGGAAAGAGGAAGACATGGTGAGTATTGTTTCTGAATTGATTTTCCCTTATTTGGCAAGGATAGGGCTTTATAAGGAATTTCATGCAGGAGATCTACAGAGGCATTGGCGAACTCACGGAGGGCTCGTTCCTTATACTTATCGTGATGATCTTACTTTTGAGGAGTATGCTATTGCTGCCGAGCATTCGTTAGATTTGCCAGGAGTTACAGTAACAGCGCGGCCCATGCGGAAGTATGTCTATGGAGCATTGGCATCTCATATCTTAGGTTTTGTTAGGCAACCTGATATTAAAAAAGTTCCTTCCGAAGAGAGGAAAGAATGGGAGTATTATGTGCCTGATGATTTTGGAGGGGATGGCATTGAAGAGACGATGAACCATTTTTTAAGAGGTAAGCCAGGGCAAAGGACTATGTTAAAGGATGAGAAGGGCAGGGTTGTAGATTCTAAGAATGAGGAGGGCAAAGTTATTGGCGAAATAGCTTATGAGCCTCCGAGGAGCGG
>JABGYE010000384.1:0-2025 GCA_018675395.1 Akkermansiaceae bacterium | reverse complement strand
CGGAGGTGCGTCATCTAGGTAGAACATCTCGTAAGTGGCAAGGCGCAAAACGTTTCTATCGATAGTTGAGAGGCGCGGAAGTTCAAAATTCTCCAGTTCCGGTTCTAGTTTCTTATCGATCTCCTCTAGGTTATCAAGCATTCCAGACAGCAGCTCTTTGGCAAACTTTTTGGCGCCCGCCTGAGCTATGCAAATGGAAAAGAATGCGTCGAAATCATCTGGCCCAAGTTCCTTATTAATGTCACGATTGAAGAGGAACTGTATTGCGGCTTCTCTGCCGTCCCTCCTTTTACCCATTACTAGTGCTGGTCTTGCGATCCTTTATCGCGTTCAAGCTTGAAAACAGTTCTGACATGGTGATTGCTGATCTGGCGGCTTCTTTGCCTCTGTTATTATCACCTTGGCACCTTTCAGTGGCCTGTTCACGGTTCTCAGTGAGCAGGACCTCATGAATGATTGGAATGTTGTTTGCTAAGGCCAAGTTCTGTAATGAAGTTGTCACTGATGTTCCAACGAGCTCAGCGTGGTCTGTTTCTCCCTTAATTATGACTCCTAGGGCGATGAGTGCATCGTTCGGATTATTTTCTATTAAGTGTTTAGCGCATACCGGAATCTCAAAGGCTCCGGGCACTCTGTACACGGGTACGGTGATGCTTGGCATTATCCGCCTAAGTTCTTCGATAGTTGAATTGAGTAACGAGTTAACCAGTTCTTCGTTGTAGAGGCTCGCGACGATACTGATGGTTCGTCTTGTGCCTATGGACCTTGGTTTTGGTGCGAGAGGATTAGAGGGCATCGAAATTGAAGTTAGATAGATTTGGTTTTATAGGTCGTGACCAAGCTTTTCTCGTTTGGTATCTAAATATTTTTTATTGTGAGGAGTGGGGCACTGCTTAATTGGTATTTGTTCTATAATTTCTAATTTGTGGGCATTGAGTCCAATGACTTTTTTGGGGTTATTGGTCATCAGGCGGATCTTACGCACTCCCAGATCATAGAGGATCTGCGCACCTATACCATAATCACGAAGGTCGCTAGGAAATCCAAGTTTCTCGTTAGCTTCTACCGTGTCATAGCCTTCTTCTTGTAACTTGTATGCGTGGATCTTTGCTTTGAGTCCAATGCCTCTGCCTTCTTGCCTCATGTACAGCAAGATGCCATTCTCTTCATTTGAAATTCTTTCCATGGCCGAGTCCAGTTGGCCTCCACAATCACATCTCTGGGACCCGAATACGTCTCCCGTTAAACATTCACTGTGGACACGAACAATGACTGCCTTGTCTGGGTCAATTTCACCTCTGACGAGTGCCAAATGCGTTTCCTCACCGTAAGTGGATTGATACATGTGAAGATTAAAGTTTCCCCATCTTGTAGGAAGGTTAATGGATTCGAGGTGATCGACGAGACGTTCGCGTTTCCTGCGGTATTGAATGAGGCTTTCAATGGTGCCAATTTTTAGGTCATGTTTTTCGGCGATGCTGGTAAGTTCTGATAGGCGGGCCATGCTCCCATCATCATTTAATATTTCACATATGACAGCGACTTCATTGAGTCCTGCTAGTCGAGCGAGGTCCGTTGCTGCCTCTGTATGTCCTGCCCTCCTTAAGACTCCGCCAGGCTTTGCAAGGAGTGGAAAAATATGGCCGGGCTGCACAAGATCCTCGCCGATGGTGGCGTCATCTGCCAGGAGTCTGATGGTCTCGGCCCTGTCAGAAGCACTGATTCCGGTAGTGATTCCCTTGGCGGCATCCACAGAAACCGTGAAATTTGTTTTAAATGATTCCCGATTATTAGGAACCATCATGGGTAATTCGAGCCGCATGGCCACAGATTCTGTGATGGGAGAGCAAATTAAGCCGCGTCCATATTTTGTCATAAAATTGACAATTTCAGGCGTAATACATTGAGCAGCAACGATTAAGTCGCCTTCGTTTTCACGATCAGCGTCATCTGTAATGATGACCATCTTTCCGGCCTTGATGTCGGAGACGATATCTTCAACCGGACTGAAAGGGGATTCGTTAT
>JABGYE010000361.1:0-5962 GCA_018675395.1 Akkermansiaceae bacterium | reverse complement strand
TTCCGATTGCTTTGGCGCAAGTACCTCAACAGCCTGCAGTTCCTCAGACCTTTGCCCAGCCTGGGCCTCAGTTGCCCGTTAAACATTTGAATCTTGATTTGGGCGGGACTGGTGAGAGGAGAGACGATGATGGGCATCTGTGGCTCATCCCTCGTAAGGGGCAGCATCAACTACTCTTGCAATTTGAAGCTGTACCGACCTTCTTGGAAGGAGGCGGACCAGTTCAACGCAGCGCTAATTATACTCCCATTTCCAATACAAAAATCCCCTTTGTCTTTGCCAGTTGTTTGCGAGGTATGCAGAGTTGCGTGATACCTGTCACGAATCCGGAATTAGGAAAGTTTTCATACCGGATACGTGTTGGTTTTTCGGCATTGCCAGGTGACAAGCCAGGTCAGCGTATTTTTGATATGCAATTGAATGGTAATAAAGTTCTGGAGGGTTTTGATATTATGAATGAAGTCACAGAATCAGATTATGCTGTCTGGAAGGAATTTGTGGTCGATATAACAAAGGACCTGACCATTGAATTAAGCTCCAAGTCTGGATCTTCAGATCCTTCAAGAATGCCATTAATTAATGCAGTGCAGGTTCATCGTATCAATTAAATTAGTTTAAATGTTTTTCCGGAAGATTAATGATATCCAATTAATGGACTTTGTATGATCTACAATTGATATTTCCTTACGATAATGAATTCAATCACAAGAGTTTCTATTCTCATTTCCTGCTTATACTTGTTAGCTATAAGCTTACTCGAGGCTTGTCAGGTTCCTGTATTTCGTTATGCGCTTGAGCGGTGGTCAGCAGACAAATACGAACTTGCTGTTTTTTCTAATGGGCAGATTTCCAAGGCTCAGCAATTGTTAATTGATGAGGTGGGTAATGATGTAAATCTTGAGGTTGCAGTTATCGATATTGGAAAAATGACTGAATCAGATCACGCAAGGTACGGGAACGTTGAGGTTTCCGAAGGGGGGCTAGTTGGTCACCTCTATTATCCTTGGAGCGTTGGAAAGGCGAACCCTTCTTTGAACACTGATGATCCTTTATGGAATGGGAATTTAACGAAAGAATCATTGAATCAAATCGTAAGTTCTCCGGTACGAAAATCAATTTTAGAAAAGATAATTTCCGGTGAATCGGCCGTCTGGGTGATCATTGAAACAGGAGATGAGACAAAAGATGAGGAGGCAGAGAACAAGTTATGGAAACATTTGAACGAAGTTAGTAAGCTCATTGAAATACCTGATGGGGTCGTTGGTCCTGGTGAACTTGATAGGGTAGCAACTGGTGAAGTGGACGTGGAGGACGTTCTTCGGTCAACGATTCCACTGAAGATTTCTTTCGATGTCATACGCATTAAGAAAAATGATCCAAAAGAAAAGATTTTCTTAAAGATGCTCACTTCGTTTGTTCCTCAACTCATAGAGCAAAGCTCTAACGAACCTTTAATATTTCCGGTCTTTGGCCGGGGAAGGACGCTCGAAGGGCTCCCCTCTTCAATTATAAGTAAGAGACTGATGATGGAGGCCTGCTCGTACCTTTGTGGCGCCTGTTCCTGTGAGGTTAAACGTGAAAATCCTGGGATAGATCTTGTAATGAATACAAATTGGAAAGAATTGCTCGTAGGCAGTGAGGTTATTGTCGACAAGGTATTGCCACCTCTTGAAGGTGTAGGGGATCTTGTCGGAACCGATTCTCGATTTCCTGATTTCGCCTCAGTTCCACCGCCTGATCCATCAACGCCCTCAGTGTCTGGATCATTGGGATCAATTTCGGAAGACGAAATTACATCTGATCAAATTGATTCTATTGTGGAATTAGAGATTGGGCAGAGCAGTTTCAACAGGTTCATTGGAATTGGTTGTGCTCTGGTCTTAGGAGCACTTGTGATTTTTACTGTTTATATCAAGAAAAACTCTTAGAAGTCCATTTGTTCCCCGGACAAATTTCAGTCTTGAGTTGCCATAAATGGTTAATTCTCTAGATTAAAATACAATGCTGTCACTCTATTCAGATGATTTTACCCGCAATTGCGAGGGCTTTGGCAGGCGTGAAATTCTCAGGATAGGAACTCTTGGGCTTAGTGGGCTCACTCTGAGCAATACTCTTGGTTTAGAACGATCCGGTCATGTTAAGGACCGGTCCGTAGTCATTCTTAATATGCAGGGGGGGCCTTCTCAATTTGAGACTTTTGACCCGAAGATGACAGCTCCTTCTGAGATCCGTTCTGTATTTGGTGAAGTTAAAACGAATCTTCCCGGTGTTACTTTCGGAAGTCATTTCAAAGAGCTGGCAAAGATGGCTGACCGCATGGCAGTCGTGCGTAGCTATCGGCACGGTATCAGTGACCATGCCAAGGCCGCTATGCATGTGGCGGCGGGTGGTAATCCGACTGGTGCTTGCATGGGTTCGCTCTACAGCCGTATTGCCGGGATCACGAATCCACATAACGGGATGCCGTCAAACACTCTTATCGTTCCTGCAGCAGTCGAGCCTAAGGATGCTCGCAGGTTCAATTCTGTGCCTAGCCGGATCGCTAATACCGGAAAACTTTCGAAGGTATTTAGTGCATTTGATCCTAGTGCTGGCGGTGAAGTTTTGGACGATATGAAGTTACAGGTTTCACAGGACCGCATCACTGATCAATTAAGTTTGGTGTCTAGCCTAGACAAACTTAAGCGTCAGCTCGATTCATCTGATGCGATTCATCAGGCTTCATCCATTCAGCAACAGGCAGTTGATGTTCTTATGAATGGAGTCGGTGAGGCATTTAATTTTTCAAAGGAGGATCCGCGACTCATAGAACGTTATGATACGAGCAGATTTGATGTTCCAAAGCCTGCAGTGGATCGCCGCAAGAACAAGGATGCGATTCGTGGGCATTCGCCCATTTCTCTTGGAAAACAAATGTTACTTGCCCGGCGCCTTTGCGAGGCTGGTTGCCGATTTATTACGGTGAGCAGTCCCGGATGGGATATGCATGGGGCTCATGAATTTGCCATCACTGATGGAATGCCTGTCCTTGGTCCTGCCGTTGATAAGGCGGTCAGTGCATTCATTAATGACATCAATGAGCGAGGGCTTTCAGAGAAAATTCTTCTCGTTATTACTGGAGAATTTGGGCGCACCCCAAAAATTAATAACAAGGGAGGCAGAGATCATTGGGGGAATCTTTGCCCGCTTGTCTTTGTGGGTGGCGGTTTGAAGATGGGGCAAGTCATTGGAGAATCGGACAAGAAAGGTTCTGAGCCCATTACTAATCCAATCACGAGTAATGATCTTCTGGGCACGATTATGCATAGTCTCTTTGACTTGGGTAAGGTCAGGACTCTAGCGAACCTTCCCCGCGATGTGCAAGACGCTGTCAGTTCCGGGAATCCAATCCGAGAACTGGTTTAAAGTGAATAGATTTCCTGCCCTTTTTAAGGTTTGATTAGGGTAGCTATTTTTTCGAGGCCCTTATCTTTGGCAAGATCGGCAGCGGTTTTCCCATCTTTTGTTTTTAGCGATTTATCGACTCCTGATTTTAGGAGGATATTAATTAACACTGTTGCCTGCTTGATGGATTCTTCTTTTTCTTTATTCGTTCTCCAGATAGCCCAGTGCAGAGGAGATGATCCGTTATCGGCAACAGTATTTGGGCTCAGGCCTTTACTGATGAAATACTTTAATGTTTCAGGCTGGTTCCAGAAAACAGCTTCGTGTAGGCACGTCGCTTTCCAGAACTGAACAGCATTAAGATCAGCGCCCTTGTCTAAGAGGAACTGTGCTGATTTCAGGTTCTTTGTACCAGCGACAAGGAGCAGAGGGCTTTTGTCCCATCGTGCTTGCTTATTGATGTCTGCTCCATTTTTTAGCAGAAGAGACGCTGCTTTTAGGTGGCCCCTTGCAGCGGCATAGGCTAAGGCGGTGTAGGATCCTGGAGTAGTGAAATCGACTGAGACTCCTGACTTAAGGAGTGATGTTATTTTGGATGTGTTTCCATTCCTTGCAGCGATGAGGAGCTGTTGGCCCGGTTCATCTGCCTTGTGGAATGCTCCGCTAGGAGCGGAAACAGTCCCGTCTTTTGGAGCTTGAGACTGCCTCAAAATTCCATCAGTGATCATATATCCACCTTCTTGCTTCCCATCGATTTTATTTTCTTCAGTGAGATTCCCTGCCAAATCATAGTTTTTTGTATTTATGTTGCTCTTTACAAAGTTTGTATAACCGCCACCGACGATGAGCTGAGGATCCAAAGTGAAGTCACTACTGTCCAGTTTTGCATTGTGCCCTTCAATGGCAATTACGTTCGTGCCTTCAATTAAAGCATCCGCGAAAGGAGCAAGTATAAAGTACTCGATACCGTTAGCTTCATGATTTCCAACGGCCAGTTTACCTTCTTCGTTAGCGACATTGATGGAGAAAACATAACGACCATTAAGGTAAAGAACGAATCCATCATCATAATTAATGGCCAGTGCTAAACGGGAAAGATCCGTGCTCTTTGTGATTTCAAATTCTTTTCTGATGTATACTGATGTGTACTTGTTTATCATATCATCAAGTACGGTCTCATCATCATCATCAGCATATCCAAAACCGGCCTTCCCGGTCTTCCAATTATTCTTCTTTGGATCAAAACTTAACGATGTCCATTTCAGCCCTTCGGGTTTCTTGCCACCTGCCAGGTAATCCCAGCTAGCTTTAGGACCTATCAAGACCCTTTTATTATCAGATCCGGTATCCTTTGATGATTCGATCGCGATGTCCATCGTTCTTCTGCCTCTGAGATCTCCGAACTCGCTGTAAAATTCATTGACCTCCTTACCGGCACTAATCGTTTTGATCTGGAATTGACCATTCCTGTATTGGATCCATTCTCCTAAGAGTTCATTGCCTTTGGAATTTGAATCGGCTTTTGTCTCTACCTGTTCCTGAGTGACAGTCTTGCAGGAGCTTAGTGAGGCTATGCAAAGTATCGCAATGAAAGGAACAATAAGAGAAAATGATTGGGGGGGTCGTTTTTTGATCATGGTAATTGAATGTTGGGTGATAATTATGATGTTAGGATGCTGGCCTGCACAATCACAAAAATTAGTATTTATGTTAGTAAATCTAACAAAACATAAAACAATTGAGTTATTAATGTAAATTACAGGGGAATAAGGTTCCCTGTAATTTTTTGTAATAGAAGAAGTGACAAATCAAGGATCAGCTGGACTTATGCAACCGATTAAAGAAAAGCGTAAGATTAAAGTAAAAGATAATGAATATGAAGGAGTATAACACGTACCTGATTGATTCAAATCGCATCGAGCGTTGCCTCTGCAGGTACTGTTTCTTTTGTTTCTCATGACGATCAAGAAGCAGTTTTTCTTCTTCTTCTATTATTCTCTTCTTGATCGATTCGAGGCTCTCATTTTCCTGGGTTGGATTCTTCTTTCCTGACCGCGTGAATGTATTTTCTAGCGCCTTATTGGCTTCATCAACTGAACTCATTGCACCGATTATTGAAGTCATTTTCTTTAGATCTTCTTCATATGAAACGATCGGGTGATAACCGGAGCGCATTAATGAATACAATCGGTACGAGCTATTTGCTAGGGCTCCCAAATACAACAGGATGCCAAGTACACTGAAGATCGTTAACCTTTTCCAGTAGATGGAAGCGTGATGCTTCCGTTCTTCGTTGCCAGTGATACTCAAAGCGTAAAGCGCAAGGCTGATTAATGGTAGATGCGAACGCTCAAATAATTGAATAGCAAAATTGATTCTCCAATTAAGAAAATTGTCAGTGCTTTGGCTAAGTATCGTAACGGAACAGCCAATAATAAAATAAAGGAAAATGATCCTCCCTGCAAGACGACACAATGTCGCAACTTTTTTGGGGTCTGATCTGGATCAGACATGGATGCGTCTGAATGAAAGAATGGAAGTTGAGTTAGCTGGCCTTCTGCCTTCTCCTCATCCTCTT
>JABGYE010000023.1:0-3034 GCA_018675395.1 Akkermansiaceae bacterium | reverse complement strand
CTCCACTGGCATAAATCTCAATAGTTACACTGTCACCACTGTGAGGTATATTACTGAGGCTTGGCTCTTTCCGAAGGTCATAGGCAGAATCAAGGGACTGAGGACCAGAAGAAAAACCAAGGTCAACGGATCGGGCAAGTTCAATCTCTTGGGAAGGAACATAACTTTGCTGTCCGTTCGGTCCCGAATTATTGAAGGTATGAGAAAAAACTGGCTCTCCATCGACCGTAACCGAAAAAGAATCACCACCAGCCAGGTCCCCGTCCCACGAGTCAATGATCGCCAGTACAAATCCTATAGAAAGTCTATCGTGAGGAGGAAGATCATTAATCGTGATTGTTGTAGCATCAGCCGGATTACCTGAAGTTAGGTTACGAAGGAAGCTCCCCTCGAATCCATTAATAGAAGCGAATTCACCAACCGGTTCAATTTCTACATTGCCGGTAAATGCAAAATTAACTTCAGCGTCAAAATTCTCAGAAAGAACTGATTCCGGTAAACTGATTCCGGACTGAGAAACGACTAATGAATTATTTTCAATTACTGAGTATGTATCATCAACGACCTCAGGAGGATCGTTGACCGGAATAATCTCAACTTTCACCTCACTAGGAACAGAGGAATCCTCACCATCCAATGCCACGTAAGTAAAACTATCAGTACCTGCAAAGTTAGGATTAGGAACATACTCAAAGCTACCATCCAAATTAATTTCGACAGTTCCATTAGAGGGCGCACTTTCGACCGCAAAATCAAGATCTTGATTTTCCGCATCAGAGCTATCCATACTGAGTCCTGAATTAGTACTGACCAGAAGGCTTTCATCTTCGACAACAGAAAATGAGCGGTCTTGTATAACTGGCAAGTCATTGACTGAAATAACTTCTAAATTCACATCAGCAGCAGGTGAGACGCCCGAATCGTCTTTGACTGTATAAGTGAATTGATCAATACCGAAGAAGTCCTCCTCAGGTACATAGGTGAAACTACCATCAGTATTCATCTCGACCGTTCCATGTGATGGATTGGATGCAATCTCGACAGTGACTTGCCCCTCACCGATTTCATCATTTTCAAGGACTCCCGCACTAGAGCCGGCACCCACATATTCGATAAGAATATCATCAAACCAAACATCGGTCAGTTCATTACCTGAATTAGCTGTGTTATTATAAACACCAAAATCAATATTATGGTCCCCCGATGACAAGGAAACTTCAGTAGAAAATGTTCTCCACCCCGTGTCCGATTGTCCTTCTCCACTCAATCTGTCAATCTCATCTCCCCCATCACCTATAAAATTTCCATCTACAGCAAAAACAACAGCGCCATACTCATTCTCCTCATAATTTTCCGATACGACAAGCCGATATCTAAAACTGATCTTTATCTCAGTATCAATGGCCATCGAAAGAATCTGTCTCCAAGCACCTGAAGATGTGACCGGACCAAAGAACCAACCTCCACCGACTCGCACATGAGCGGCACTGGTATTTTCAAAGCCTGCACCATTTTCTATATCACCCGTTGCATTGTTAGGCGCAGAAGTAGCAAAGGGTTCAGAAAAAGCATCGTCAATGTAAGAAAAAGAGCCAGCTCCTCCCAGATTTGCAGCTGGGGTAATATTTAAATCGAGTCCAATGTCACTACTCTCGACACCCGCCTGATGCAACTCAACTGCTATGCTATTATTACCCTCAAAAAGTAAATCTTCCAAATCGATGACTGCGCTCGAATAACTGCCTTCATCATTTACTCCCGCATCAGCAGGGGTCTGCGTTGTAATTTGTCCGGCCGGGATTGCTGCTGACCTAAACACTTCAGTCCCATTAATATAAACTATAATTCCATCATCAGCCAAATAGTTAAGCTCCCAATCAGCGCCTTGAGCTTCGGTTTCATCCAGAGTAAAACTGTTCCTGAAAAGATACGTAGTTATGAGATTCTCTCCGTTCGCTGCCTGATCGATCCCAAACAATTCATCATCCAGACCAGGAAAAGCATCAATTGCACCTGACTGAATTGGTAACGGAGCCACGAACCATGGCCCTACATTAGAAGAATCTATATCAAATTCCGGATCAATCCATTCTCTACCAGAAACATCGGTCGGATAATCCTCCGCATCTCCATTCTGATTTTCTATACGATCCAGAATGGCCCAGTCATCCTCTATGAATCCAGAAACACTCTCTGAATCAAAGTAAAGTTCAACGAGCGGTCCAGAACCCGTCTTCAGAGTAGAGTCCTCCAGCAACTGATAGGTATCATTAACTGCTTCGGGTTCGGCAATAGCAGATTCTTTAGGAACAATAATTATAAATACTATGACTAAAGAAGAGAAAAAATTAAATAGCTTTGAATACATATCTTTTGAAAATTTGAGAGGAATAAAACGAGGGCGTTAGCATGCAACGGAATCGTTACAAATTTAACGTCATAGATAAACCTACATCATGAACTACTCATGAACGAGACCTTATCTGATCTATTGCCCATTTAGCATGCTCACTGACCATTTGATTTTCCTTCTCAATAGTCCTCTCAAGGCATGGAATATCATAAATATTTCCTATATTTCCTATAGCAATGCAGACATTTCTGAGAAAACGGTCCCGACCAATACGTTTCACAGGTGAACGGCTGAATAAAGAACGAAAATTCTCCTCACTCAAATTCAGAAATTCCTGAAGAGGCATATCAATGTACTCCCTAGCTGCAAATTTGGCCTCAGTAGAGGCCTTAGCAAAACGATTCCATGGACAAACTTCAAGACAATCATCACAACCAAAAATTCGGTCTCCTATCGCTTCTCTAAATTCTTGAGGAATGGAACCTTTATGCTCTATCGTAAAATAAGAGATGCATCGGCGAGCATCCAAATGATGTGGAGAAGTGATAGCTTCGGTCGGACAACAGTCTATGCACTGAGTGCATTTGCCACATCGGTTAGGGATCGGATCATCTGATGTCAGGTTTAGTGTTGTGACCAGTTCAGCCAAAAAGAACCAAGTCCCCAAACTCGGATGAATCT
>JABGYE010000108.1:0-4950 GCA_018675395.1 Akkermansiaceae bacterium | reverse complement strand
CCTCGCTGTTCTGGCAAGCGGAAAGAGCCTCGAAGCTAAGGGTGAATTTAAAGGAGGCGAATCTACCAAGAACGAAAAGCCTGAGCCTGAGCTTGACCCTGACCCTGACCCTGACCCTGAGCCTGAGCCTGAGCCTGAGCCTGAGCCTGAAACCGAAGTCACATCTAATGAAGAGGCTCCACTAGCGACAGCCGAAAGCTCCAATAATAACCTATTAGTCGTTAGTATCTTTGTACTCGCGGCAGTGCTGCTCCTAGGAATTATCGTTGTATCTCGCAAAAAGAATTAAAGAATAATCTCTTTAAAGTTATCATTAGAATAAACTTCAGGACGATCCTTTGTTCCTGTCATGCATTACTTTTTGATAGACAACACCAATTCCTATCACAATTAAACCAATGATAATTAATGCCCAGATGCCTTCCGTTGTTCCTGTAAACAATAAGAATGCGCCTGCCACATAAAGGGCACCCAGACCGGCCCAGTAGGTCCCTTTATTGGATTTTGAATTATTATTACCTAATTTCTTTGCCAGAGCTTTTTTTAATGAGAAATCATTACCTTCTGAATCAGCATATTTTATAGCAACACCAATTCCAATAAGGACAAGACCAATTAGGGCAGGAGCGCCTCCTGAGGCACACCCCACCAGAGTAACGGGTATGCCAATAGAAAGGAAAAATCCAGACAAGCATCCTGCTCCGGCACTCGATTGCGTATAGATCAAAGGGTCATCGGAATGGACTGCCTGACTCTCGACCGATTCTTCTGCCACATCATCATGCGAATCATTAACAATCTCCGAATCCACATCTTTTTCAATTTGTAGATCAGCTACTCTCTCATTTTCATTAAGAATAACTGTCTCTGCTCCTCGAGGAACCAATGATTTTTCAGGAGGACGGGGCGGGTCCGGAAATTCCTCCAGATTTTCCCTCAGCGCCTGTTCCTGAGATTCTTCAACTAGGTCTACATGATCCGCGCTATTTTCAGGAGATACTCTCTCATTAGCTTTTAATTCATTAGCATGGAAAGGGCCTGAATCCTCTACCGGGCCATTGTTCCCAAAAACAATGCGTCGATAAAGGGAATCATAGTCAAGGACATGGGCCTTTGAGATAAAAACATTACCACTCTCAAGAGATTCAGCATACTCCTTGTCCTCAACTGTAAATAATAACGAACATTCAACGTCTAACTCATCAACGTTACAGATGACGGCATGGCCATCATTATATCTAGAATCCTTCTGATTCCCAAAGCTCAGAGAACGAGAAGTGAACCGAAATTTTAACAAAAATTCCTCACTGCCACAGGCATCGAGAAAGCTCTCCAACTCTACTTCCGTAAGCCGCTTTTCATTGGCTCTTTCCAGAAATTCTAATAGGTCTTTTTCCTTCAAAAATAAAACAATTATTCAAATTAATCGACAGCCTCATGCATGCACTGCCGCTACTTATGTCACTTCTTATGTCTTATAGAACAACAATTAACCTTTGGGTGCTGCTTGCTGAGACACATACCCAATCCCGAGTAAGATGAACCCAAAAAACATCATTCCTCCGCTCCCCGTCTCTCCACAACCTGCCAGCATAATAAGACCACCCACAATATAACAGGTAGCAGATACTTTCTGCATGCCCCCTTTTGAGCAACCAGTCGATTGGGAACCCCCTTGTTCTACTTCGTCTACTTCGTCCGTTTCGTAATCATCTTCATACAGGTAAGATTCTGCTTCCTTATACACATGACGGTCTACTGGGGTACTTTGTACTGGAGTCTGAACAGGGTCTGGTTCTGCCGGCTGAGGATCCGTTACTTCTTGGGTATTCGTTACTTTCTGACCCTCTTCATTACCCGGATCCCAACCCCAAACCTCCCCAGACGTATCAGCACTTTGCTGAGTCTCCACAGTTTTCAATTCAAGCTCCTCAGAGTCAGGGACTGAAATTTCCTTCTCGGGAACGGCGCTCTCCTCGGTCAGAACTGGCGCAGTTTCCACTGCCGGGGGTGTCGCCGATTCCGCTATCGGGGGTGAAACCACTTCTTCATCTTCAATCGACTCCAATTCAGAATCTAACTTTCCAAAGATTGCTCGCTGATAAAGTGAGTCATAATCAATGAACCTGACATTCGCCTCAAATTCCTGAGAAGGGCCAAAGGATTCAACCAAGTTATTATCTTCCGGAGAAAATAATATAGTTACTTTAACGTCCCAATTTTCAGCATTGCAAAGAACCTTGTAGCCTCCGTTGTATTTCTCATCTTTCTGAGAACCGAAAGATCTTTCGGAAGATACAAAACTCAAAACTAAAGGGAAAACAGCATCCTGATAAGGTTCAAATAATGCCTCCACTTCAGAAGTGAGGAGCCTCTTTTCAGTCAGCTCCTGCAGAGCCTTCATAAGTTCACTCTTTTTTTTCATAACTAATAACTAATATTTTAATAACTTCATTAGAACGAATCGAGCCTATTTTCTTTTATCATGAATCCTAAGATTTAGTCCAACCACCAATAAAACAATACCTATAAAAAATGAAACGGCACCGTCCCCATCAGGTAAAATTTTCGAGCATCCGTTCAGGCAACAGATGAGACCCACTCCCATTAAAATAGGCGCAATCGCATTCTTAAATTTCTTTTCCTTAATGTCCTCTTGTTCGGCAAGTTTGGCTAGCCAAGCGCGCTTCTGGGCAGCACCAAGAGCAGCGGTTGATTCAGAAAAAGAAAGCTCTCTTTTTTTCTTTTTGGTCTTTAATGAAGAGCCCCGTGCCCGTTTATTAAATTTTTGGGTAATACTCTCAGATCGTTGAGGTGCCTCAATTTCAGGTTCATTAGAGCCTTGATTCGATGAACTAGGACTTACTCCATCAGTAACCTCTTCATCTTCACTGGTCAACGGCCCTGCCTTACCCATAATTACCCGCTTATAGAGAGAATCATAGTCAAGGTAACGTACCAAGTATTCCAGACGATTCCCCGGCTTGTGCCCCTTAATCATATCACTGTCCTCTGGTCCGAATAACACAGCACATTCAATGCCCAGATCTGTAAGCTTAAAAATACAGGTCTGGCCCCCATCATAAACAGAGTCCTCTTGTTTTCCAAAGGTACGAGAATGAGAAATGAATTCGAGAGTTAATGGAAATGTCGCTTCCTTGAACGGGGCAAGTAATGTCGTTACTTCAGAACTCAATAACCTCTTATCATTGATTTCCTGCAATGACTTTATGAGTTCATCTTTTCCCAACATCACTAACAAAATAACACTTATTAACTCAATTGAGCGTAGCCCATCCGAGAAAAAGTGTCCGTTATAAAATGCCTCTTATTTTATAAGGGCAGGGATAATCCCTTACTTTTCCACTGAAAATCTATAAAAGCGATTCCCTTCGGACAGGATTATTTTCCTAGTAAAAACATCACCTACAGGATCCCAGTTAACTAAATCCTCGCTCTCCTCTAACCGCAAAGTGAGAGTCAATTCTCCAGTCACTTGATCCGCTTCAATGAGGACCGAATTGATGCGACCTCCCTGAGTCTGGTCCGGATCAATCCCATTCGAAAGCTCTTCGATTCTCTTCTCGAGAACACTAATCTTAGTTTCGGCCACTGACCAGGGAACGATCCTCTCACCGCCAGCGACATAGCCATTAATGTATTCATAACCGTCAGGAAGAATAATCCCATCAAGGTTCGCATCCTTAAATTCAACACTGTCAAGACCTGTCGATCCAAAGAGATTCGCATCAGTGAGATTACCTTTAGTGAAATTCACTTCCTCAAGATTAGTTCCTGAAAGATCAGCGTCCGTAAAATCGACTTCAGTAAAATTAGCTTCCCTCAGATCAGCTGTAGGTCCCACGAGATAGCCCTTAACAATTGTCCAACCCTCAGGGAGGGCCAAAGGCTCCCCTTTGACCGAGCCGGAGCTGATGCCAGTAAGATCGACTTCAGAAAGGTCCATTTCTTTAAGATCAATACCCTCAAGATTAGCACCAGGTCCTATCAGATAACCATTAATAATGACCCAATTCTCTGGCATGGCTAGAGGCTCTCCCTTTACATTCCCTGATTGGACTCCTTTCATTTTAGCTTCAGAAAGATCCAACCCCTCAAGGTCAGCACCAGACAAGTCGGCCTCCTCAATGATCGCCGTCGGCCCCATTAAATAACCGTTCACTATTTTCCAGCCTTCGGGAAGAATGGCCGGGGTCCCCGAAATATCGCCCGAAGTGATCCCGGAAATTTCCGTCTCAGAAAAGACGGCTTCAGAAAGATCCGTATCAGTAAGAATTGCTCCGGTAAGGTCAGCCCCGGAAAAATCCGCTTCCTCTAAATCGGCCGATGAAAAATCCACACCCACGAGGTCCTTACCTGAAAAATCCGCACGTTCCAGTTTCGCCGACGGACCGACCAAATATCCATTCACTATGATCCATTCATCTGGGAGAGCTTGAGGTGACCCTGTAATCCCTCCTGAACGGACCCCAGAAATTTTAGCCTCACTCAGATCAATGTCAGTAAGATCTGCCCCGGAAAGATCAGCATCTGGTCCGATAAGATAACCGTTAAACAAGTTCCAATCCTTAGGAAGACTAGTAGGAATGCCCTCAATTTCCCCTGAATTAACTCGGCTAAGATCCGCATCATTCAATTGAACACCTGACAATTTTGCTCCTGAAAAATCCGCTCCTCTCAGGTTCGCTTCCCTAAGGTCTGCTGGATTTAATCCAATAAGAACTTCAGCCTGATCATAATTATTTCTTCCCCAACCAGTCATGATTCCATCGTCTTTTAGTGCAATGTTGTGCACTGTCCCGGCAGCAATAGCAATCACACCAGAGAGCCCTTCCGGGACCCTAGCCTGTTCATAATTATCCCTTCCCCAAGCCACTACAGTACCATCTTCTTTGAGCGCTAGGTTATGAAATCCTCCCGCATCAATGG
>JABGYE010000404.1:0-15590 GCA_018675395.1 Akkermansiaceae bacterium | reverse complement strand
GGGCCTCGTCTGTCTCAAATGGATCATGCTCTCTACTCTTTTGGCGCAAGAACTCAATGGCTTCATCAACTGTGGCCTCATCAAAAAGGACCGTAGGAATTACCGTCTCACGGAGCTTACGCGCAATGTATTCACGACCAGTAGAATCATCACCACCTCCACCGATATCACGACCCTCGACAGAGAGAAGAGGAACTTGTGTCTCCCAAGCCTCATCGACCTGCCGCATTAGGCGTCCGCGTGTGTGCGCTCTTGAACTTTTATGATAATCTATACGAGCTTTCTCAATTTCTTCCTGCCCCCTACGAGCCGCAGTATTGTAACGGTCAATTCGTAATACAGCATCGTACTGCTTTTCAGAATTATCAAAGTCACCAAGATTGAAATAACCTTTTGCGACTTTAAGTAAACGATCAACTTCCGCGACGTTAGTGACATGTTCCGGAGTCAATGCATGATTGTACCATTCAGGATCCTGTAAGCGTAGCATGATCTTCTTAGCTTCAGGGTGTTTAGGAGACACTTCATCTACAAGAACAGCATCTAGTAATTCTTTAGCCTCTTCACGGCGACCCTCAGTCGCACGTTGGTGAGCTAATTTTACACTAACATCTGCAAAAAGCTTAGTTGCCCTATCCCTCTTGGATTTAACGAGCGGCGCTCTCGGTATATTTTCAAGTGCTGATTTATACTTTGACCGTGCTCCATCGAAATCATTATCTGCTTCGAGTGCTTGACCTTCATCAAGTGAGATCTCGGCATCTTTGACTCGTTGCAAACGGCGGACCATTTCTCTTTCGGCAATGTCACTAAGAGTTGTTGCTCCAGCAGAATCTTCTTTAGCTGTTGTAGCATCGCCAGTCGGACCGGCATACAGATTCGATGAGCAAATCGTAGCTGTTATAAAAGCAACACTAAACCCTTGTTTAAGGAACTTGGATAGACGTGATGAGGGAATCATAGTTAGTAGATAAATTATAAAATTCTGATATTGGGGTTCTTTAGCTAGTAAAAGTAACTTATAGAGTTGATTTAGTCCATTTGGAAAGGCGAAAATACACAATTAAGCATTTTTCTTTCCAGCTGAGATAGTTATGTCCTTTGGAGTTGCGCCATCTGGACCTGTTTTGCGGAGTTTTACGCCCTTTTCGAGAGTTCCTTGGAGCTCAATAATTTCGTATTTTACACCTTGTTCAGTTGATAACTCAAAACTTTCACCAACCTTGAATGGCCCTAGTTTAGATTCGCTACCAGGCAATTGGAAATCTATTACAGCATAATAAGTGGTTTCCATCATAGATTTCTTATACCCAAGATTGAATTCTTTACCGGAAATTTTATCAGCGATGGTCAGTACGTGTGCGGGAACAGCAATGCCCCCGGCCCCTCCTGGAGCTGTCTTCTTTTCAAAAGCAGTGATTTTATAACGATCTTCACGGCCCGGATGAGTTCCAAATTCTGTATTTATTTTGAGGAAATGTGACTTCCTTCTAGGAGGAATCCTAGGTGGGTCCGCCTCATAGCGAGTCGCCTCTTCACGCACTCCAAACTCTCCATCAGGGTTATCACCGGTCCGATATATCAAAGCGTAAGTGTCTTCTTTAATCTCAGAAAGTGTCAATTTAGTTGCGTAAGCGGGATGGCTTTCAGGATCGCTAGGGTCCGTCTTTCCTCCATTAAATTCTTCCAAAGTGTTATATCCATCATTGTCTTCATCGAGGGAAAGCAAATCATTCCTGCCCACAGAGTCTCCATTCTTGAGTGCCCAAGAATTATCTAATGGAGGTCTGATTTTCGGAGCATCAGGATCAAGTAAGTCAATTTCCTTATCATTTTGCACCCATATCGGAATGGACCGGGTAAGTGGTAAAGGTTTCTGAGGAACCCCTTCTAGTGTCGGCGTCACCCACTTAACGTCCCTTTGCAAATGATCAATTGTTTCCTGAATTCCCTCTGCGCTTGCTTCACCAAAAATAGCCTTACCTGATAATTTCTGGTCTAATTGAAACTTTTCGTTGAGCCCCAAGTAACCTGGGATCCAAGAAAACGCTAAAGCGGCCGTGACGATCACAACAAAAACAAGAATTATCTTATCGTAGTGTTTGTTCATTGATTTAAATCTTATATTAGTTACTGAAAATTATTACAAACTGGCAGTTTTCTTATCTTCACTGACAGCCGATTGACCCTTAAATCGGACAGCATCAATTACAATTCTGGCCCGCATCTTCTCGTTTCCGAATAGAACCTCAGCGTCAATCATTGGCGTTTCACCTGCCTCATCCGCTTCAGCTCCGGGAACAGGAACGGGTAGATTTACTTGTCCGACTCGTGGACTTTCCTGTTCTAGATTCTCGATCCGAATCTTCCTGACCCAGAAGAAGCTAGTACCGTCAGAGGCTAGGCCATTCAAAAAGGAGGTCAGCGCCTCATAACTTGAAGTGATTTCTGTGGTGAACCTGTAGGTTTCCATCACCTTATCAGCTCCGACCATCGGATTAGCAATAGATCCACTCCTATTTGGAGGTTTTTGTTGTCGTCGTCCTCTTGATCCCTTTTCTTCTTTCGACTCTGCAGCCGCGTTCTCTTCTTGGAACTCATCACGGTTAAACTCATCGATCGAATCAAGTCCTGAGTCAGCCGCAATCTTAATAAATTGTTTAGCCGCGTTTAACTGCCACTCTAGTCTGCCAAGGGCTCCTTTGAGGAATGGCTTCCCTTGCTTGTAAGCATCTAGCCCAAATGAAAAGTTCTCTGGTAATATGAGTTTATTTTTGGCGGCCATGGCTACAATAGCCTCAGTTTCCTGATTCATGAACTGACGGAAATCCTGCTCAGTTAAATCCTCATTGAGGACCGGCTGCCCTTCGAGAACCTTCGCCTTTAGCTTATCAACTGCTCCGACATACGAAGTGACTCTCTCTTTCTTCTCTTCTAAGTTTGACTCGTTAGGGAAAATTTTTCTGGCTTCGAGATTTTTCACGGCCCCATCGGTGTTCTCAAAGGTAGTTGTTAATTCGTTATAACTGCTACGCCCTTTGAAGACAAGAAATCCGAGGAGGAGCGTTCCCCCAATCATGATTGCAGCATATATTTTCAGGAAACTGTTGTTTTTCATCCTATTTAATTAAAAAAATTTTCTCGGTTGATTAGATGTTACTTCGCTTTGTTTGTGTATATGGGCACTACTAAGGGAAGATCATAACGAACTAACCCTGCGTATTCACTACTTCCCTTTTCTACTATTGTTTTGTTGCTTCCATCCATTTCCTTTACGTCAAATATGGGACTATCCTTCAATCTCTCCTCAAATCCATAGAGACTATTTGAAGACTCACGCCACATTCCATATAAACGGAAATGGGTAATTGTATTAGAGTCTGGCGCCCCTTCGTTGTTCTTTTCCTGGGGCTTTTTGAATTTATTACTAACATCCTTCTCCCCCAATTTCGCTGTATCTTTTAGCGGCGATCCTTGGAATAATGGCTCAATTTGTACGAACCATACATTATCGTTTTGAACAATAGAATTGAGGTGATTCAAAATCTCAATATGAGCCGTTCGCCCCTTAACTGCTGTTTCGATTGGTTTAGCCTCGTCGGCTCCTTTTTTCTCTTCTGCTTCGGCCTTGTCAATTTCATCAGCATAACCTGATAAGTTTCCTTGAGAATCCTTGAGTTGAGACAAATTCTTTTGAGCTATGCTCTTTCCCTTATTATAGTAAAGGACCCCCCCGATCAGCAAAATGAACCAACAAGCTGCAGCGGCAAACAAGAACGGTTTCTTTTTGTCTAGGTCCCTCCTTGCTAAAATGTCATTCGGAGCAAGATCAATGGAAACAGTATTAGAACTCACATCTCGGAGAGCCAAACCTACAAGCTCACCCAAATTATGAGCATCCTTACCGACCTCATCGGCATCGACCCTAGGACCAACTCCAACGCTTGATAATGCATTAAAGTATTCAACTTCAAAGCCCAACTTTTCAGCCAAAAACTCCCTCAAATAAGGCATCGCTGCACTTCCTCCACATAAATAAGCAATCGTTGGCGAACTTCCTCCTGCCTGTCTGTAATTACCCGTTGTACGCATAATCTCAGAGTGGAGTCGCGTCATGGTCGTCCGAATAACTTTGGACATTGCCGCAATTCCTGGATCTTCATGATCCGCAGCCGCTCCACCAAGGGAAACGAACCCGTCCTGCATCTTACGCTCTTCAGCATCTGCAAAACTCATATCAAATTCCTTAGCAATAGCTGAGCTTGCTGCAGCTCCTCCTACAGGCACACTCCTAGTGTAAATTCTCTCCCCCTCAATATAAATAAGATCCGTTGTACGAGCTCCCACATCAATGAGAAGTGCCGTGCCTTCAGTTTCAGGGTAACTAAATTTAAAAGCATTACATAATGCCACTGGCGCGACATCGACTCCTCGGCCAACTAATGATCCATCCTCAACGGCTTCATTTATTTCATCTATAGCATCATTTTTGATAGCAACGAGAAGAACTTCAACCTCTTCACCCGAGGAAGATACTGGTTGATAAGCCCAGGTCACCTCTTCGATAGGGAATGGAACATTTTGCTGAGCCTCAAATTCAACTAATTGATCTAACTCAGAGCCGGTCAAGTTAGGCAAAGACACGAACCTCGTGAAGACCGCATGACCGGATATTGTATAATAGACATCACTTCCGGATGCCTTAAGGGTAGAAGCCAATTCCTTTACCGCCGCTGAGACTTGAGGGATTCTTGCTGAATCAGCAGCAGGATCACCTACCAAGTATTGGTAACCATAGTCCTGAAGTACTAAACTTCCCTTTGATAAACTGAACCGGGCCATGGTGACCCTTTGCGATCCAATGTCGAGTGTTACTATCGATTTCTTGTCGGCCATTTGATAAATTCTATAGCGTTAATTAAATTCAACGTTTATTTTAATTGCTCTTGTCTTGATTAGTCGCGTGTTTCTGCATAGCTATCAAACCAGAGATACGCAAATGGTGTCTTACTTTTTGGGCGGAGCATTGATGAATCAGTTGGAGCATCTGACTTCTGCCACCAGCGGCTTGTCTTTGCATCAGTAACTTCTCCTCCTATTATTTGACCTGAGTGAAGCTCTACCGCGACCATTAAATCGCGAGGATTTGGTTTTTTACCCTTACCGTAAATTCTAGCCAAAGAATTTGGAGACAAGAAAACAGATGAGCGGAGAGTTTCACCCTTTGGCAAGTCCACATGATTAACTACAGCCGTGTAAAGCTTCTTATATTTGGGTTGAGCGGATTTTGGAAGAACGAAGAACTTCACTTCGACCGCTTCAATAAAATCATCACGCGAAGCAGAATCCAATCTGAAAGCGACTTCAATTTGAAGCCAATCTTTCCTTTCACCTTTAGGCTCTTTGATCCCGCTGCCCACCTCAAAATCTGGACTCTTAAGGGTAGAAACGGTTGGCTTACTGACCATAGCTTTTTGCGCCAATGCGCTATAGTTAAAAACTGTCAGAAGGATACAGGTAAGAATGATTACTGAATTTTTCATGGAAACAGAATGAGAATTGTTTTTTGTATTATTCTAAAGAAATAGAACAAATCTGAGGTAATTTAAACGGTTTGTGTGGGGGTGAAGTGAATAGCCGATTTTTTAACTATAATCAAGATATCATTATAAAATCAAGCAATCAGAACTCTAATTCCTCATCCATTATAAAAAATATAAAAAAAATTAGAATTCTAAGATTAATTGTTAAAAAGAAACCTTAATAGCCCCCTCTCATCACTTTGCACCTCGCTTTAAAAAAACGGCAGGGACTGTTTTTAGTAGTATTTTTAAATCCAGCCACAATGACCACCCGTCAATGTAATCTAGATCAAGTTTTACCCACTCTTCGAAACTCGTTATTTCACTCCTGCCTGAGACCTGCCACACACAAGTAATTCCAGGCTTCATGCTCAGTCTTCGTCGTTGAGAGGATTCTTGAATTCTTTCAACCTCATCAACGGGAAGGGGCCTCGGGCCAACTATACTCATTTGGCCCAATAAAACATTTAAGAGTTGGGGCAATTCATCGATGCTCCAACGCCGAAGAAAATCTCCGAAGGGAAAGACTCGAGGATCATTTTGAATTTTAAATACAGGCCCACTCATTTCATTCATATCGATTAACTCTCCTTTCTTCTCCTCTGCCTCAGCTATCATTGTTCTAAACTTATACATTCTAAAAGGCTTACCGCTCCTTCCTCCTCGTTCTTGCTTGAACATGATCGCGCCAGGTGAGGAAATTTTAATACCTATCATTGCAAAAACCCACACAGGAAAAGTAGCTATTATTAGAACTATTGCCAGGACCCGATCAATGACTCCCTTAATGAGCATTGCCCAAGTCGCCTCTGGAGCACTTCGAAAGACCATCATTAAACTTCCGCCAAAGGCATCCAGACTGGGCCTTGCTATTGTCGTTTCAATAAAGTCAGTGGACAACCAAACTTCAACCCCTTCAACCTCACACTCATTCACTGCTGTTTGAACTTTACCAAAACTTACATTTTTAGCAGTAAAGAAAACTCTCTTCACTGAATATTTATGTAGAGACTTAACCAATTCATCGGAATCTGAATTCTCCAAATCAATTTTTTTAACTACTTTTAATCCAAAGGAAAGATCAGAAATGAGCTCATTCTCAAAACGATTCATTTCTTCAACGTCTCCAACCAAAACCACTTCTTCTTGCCATTTCCCCAATTTGACCTGCCTCCGAATGAATCTCTTAAGCAAATACTCCTTCCCCAAAAGCATACTCCCACCGAATAGAGCTGATAAAATTAAAAATCCACGGCTCAGATCTCCTACTCGATTGAAGACTATATATCCACCAATCAACACTCCGATAATGACAAGAGTCTTTGCGTATTGCTTAAGAGAAAGAATCGTCGTTTTTTGTAATAGATGATGGTAATAGCCCGTCATCTCTAAGACCAATGGAGTAAAAGGTACCACAATGGCAATGAGCCAAAGAAAATCTTTGAAAGCTGGAATCTTTACACTTTCTGGCCAAATGCCTCCATAATTATCATAACGAAGCTGATGAGCTATCCACAAAGCAAGGAGAAGAACCAAACCGTCTGTGATTTGGTTGAGCTTAAGATTAATTTCCTGTTTCCGCCCAAGCATTGATGCTTTATATCTAGTTATGAGGTTAATTAGTGAAGAATGGAGCAAGTACCATCGTAGGCAATAAAAACAAAACTCTTAAATCATGAAAAAGTCAATTTTCTTGGAACAAGCAAACATTGTAATCCCTATAGTTGACGAATATTCCCTAGAAAATATTTCATCAACTGAGGAGTCAGATCAGTTTGATCTTGTTGAAATACGAATCGATCTACTGATGTCAGTTCATGACCTCAAACAAAAGATATCAAAAATTAATGCCCCTATTCTTCTCACCTGCAGACATCCAGACGAAGGAGGCACAGAAGAGTTCAGGGACCCGATAAAAAGGCAAAGCGTTATCACTCCACTGATTCCATTCGCATCAGCGATCGACATTGAAATCAATCATGCCGAGAACATGAAGGACATCCTAACATTATCTCAATCAGAAGCATTATTGATCATTCTTTCCTCTCATAATTTCGACATAACCCCAGGAACAAATTACCTTGAAGACAAAGTGAATGAAGGCTATGAGCTTGGCGCCGACATTGTGAAAATTGCAACTACCACAAACCACTTCAAGGACATCGTCAACCTTATGAATCTCTTTGATCTATTTGAATCGCGCCCACTTTCAGTCATGGGAATGGGACGTTTGGGAATGGCTTCCCGCCTATTAGCTGCACAGTGCGGATCTGTTCTAAATTACGCTGCCCTCGAATCGGCAAGTGTACCTGGCCAATGGAAACTAAATGATTTCAAAAAGATTCTTGGAGCCGCAAACAAAATTTAGGCAATCCTTCAATCCTCAACAATTTCAATAGGAGCATCCGGCAACGCCCTAATGAATGCTTTACCATATTGCTTCAGAAGGATCCTATTGTCTAAAATCACCACAATACCCTGATCCGAAGAAGAGCGAATCAGCCTGCCAACTCCTTGCCTCAATTTTAATATAGCTTCTGGCACAGTGTATTCTAAAAAGGGGTTCCCACCACTTTCTTCAATAGATTCCAACCTCGATGCTGTCAGAGGGTGATCAGGCACAGCAAACGGCAATCTCGTCACGATCACATTGGAAAGAGCATCGCCCGGCACATCGACTCCTGCCCAAAAACTATCAGTCCCAAACAATACACTCGAAGAGTCTTCTCGGAAAACATTCAGAAGCTTATTTCTCGGCATTTTTTTTCCCTGAACTAATAACTTATATCCCATATCCCTGATTTTATTATCCATTTTCAGAGCAACGGAATTCATCAGTTTGTAGCTCGTAAAAAGAACAAATGCTCGCCCCTTTGACTTCTCTACAAAATGCTCAATCCAGCGAATCAAGTCAGCCTCATAACCATCAGATCTTGGGTCCTGAATACTTTTAACTAAATAGACCCGCATCTGCTTTTCATAATCAAAAGGGCTACCAATCCTAACAGAATAAACAGACTCTGCACCAATCCTATTTTTAAAGTAGCCTATCGGCTCCTTGTTTTCACCAACTGATAAAGTTGCGCTCGTCAATACACATGCGTTCTTTTTGTTAAAAAAAAGATCATTCAATTCATCGGAAACATCACTTGGAGCACTATTCAATACAATATTATCCCCTGATCCATTTGGCTTCTCTACCCAGTAAACATGACCATCCAATGATTGCTCTAGAAATTCATTTATGGAAATACGCCACCCTTTGATTCTCCTACCTAACTCAATAATCTCGCTCCTGTTAGAATCGTTAGTTACTTTTTCTGAAGCAATAGAAATATTCTTTTCAACTTCAATGAAATATTCAGCAAAAGTGTCCTCAACAAATCCACGGCCTCGGACCCTGTACTCGTTTCCCCAAGAACTAAATTCGCACGACGATTCGACCAAGTCAAAAAAGTTAGAAACAGCATCATTCAGTGCAGTAACACAATGGACTCCGTCAGCATGCCTTATTGCCTGAAATATGCCCCTCTTCCTTTTTACATCATACAAGCGATTAAGATCAAAACGAATTCCAGCCCGAGAAACCCTTAAGCCTAACTGCTTTGCCGCAACATTTTCCAATGTATGAGCTTCATCAATGATAAGGAAATCCTCAGGAAAGATGAACCCATCTCCAATTTCATCCGATTCATCATTTGCTCTCATCATAGTAAAGAGAAGAGTATGATTAATAACAACAATATCCGCCATCGCTGCTTGCTTCCTTGTTGCTTGGTAAAAGCACGAACTGTCATGCCCGCAAGTTCTAGGTGTACATAAATAACTCTCACTGCACACCTGCGACCAGACCCTCATGGAGGGCTCAAAGTCCATGTCACTGAGAGTCCCATCATGCGTATCCTCAGCCCAATCCCTGATCGCATCAAGCTCATCAAAGTCATCAATATCAAAAAGATCAGAGCCATTCGACAAGGCCATCTTCAACCTTCTGGGACATAGGTAGTTTCCCCTACCCTTCATCAGAACCACGTTGAACCCACTTTCAGTCAATTTACCCAGGAGGGGCAAATCCTTTTCCACAAGCTGCTCTTGGAGGTTAATTGTATGAGTTGATATTACTGCTTTACGGTCATTCTCCAAAGCAAAGTTTACTGCTGGAGCTAGATACGCCAACGACTTGCCGACTCCGGTCCCAGCCTCAACTATTAATGAAGACGATGAAGTCAAAGATTCCGCAACTAGCTTTGCCATATCTTGTTGTTGAGGGCGGAACTCGAACCCTCCTGACATTGAGAGAATTCCATCTGGCCCAAAAAAAGAGCTCATCCTTTCAGGCAACGCTTTTCTCTTTCCTTTGGAACCGGAAGTGGATCGATCCATTAACCTTCTTCTTTGTTTGGTAAAACTTCGCTATGGTGTGAAATTTTGTTTGATAACTTTTCTATCAATGTGGATCCGAGAGGAATGAGAAGAATCGCCCCAAAGACAATCAACGCAAGTATGACTCTATTTACCCAAATCCTCCCACTCTTACCATCAGAATTACCTCTTACTCCAACGGCCACAAAAGTAATAGAAGCTCCCAGGATTATAAAAACGACATTTGTGGCAAAGAGCGAAGTTGACCCGCTGACAATTTCAGGCTCACCAAGAGCAATTCCAATGCCAGTTGTAGCAATGGGCGGCACTAATGCAGCAGCGATAGCAACGCCTGCCAATGCGGAAACTAGCTTAGGTCTTGAAAAACAATAAGCAGCTGCCATGCCGGATAAAAATGCTATCAAAAGATCAGGAATGTCAGGGTTTGTTCTTCTGAGAACTTGGTCTGTGGCTCCATATAAGATCCCGAAAAATCCAAGAAAAACCCCAATTAATAGAGCGCTAAAATAACCAAAAAGAACTGACTTAAGACAATCCACCATTAAATTTTTATTTCCCTGAACTAGAGAAAGTCCTGCCCCAAGGATAGGCGTCATTAATGGGGCCACTAACATTGCTCCAATAATGACTGGGGAACTATCAAGCATGAGCCCAAGCGAAGCGAGCGCAGTAGAAAAACAAATCAAAGCGACGAAGTCAAAACTCCATTTTGCATTACTCTCGATGCTCTCAAAAAGTTCAACTCGTGACTTCCGATCCAGCTGAGGAACTCTCACATTAAAATAATCCTTAACACGAACTCTTAACTTTTCACTCAGGCGAGAAGCTTCATGAAATACTCCAACCGCAACATTCCCATCTTCCTTGAGTAATCTGTCCGGCAATGTACCAAAAAATGAACGTTGCAAAATTCCAGATTCGGATGCTCCAAGTAACACTAGATCATAGCCGCCCGTAGAAGCCACTGAATGTACAGATGCGCTTACATCATTGCCAACAACTACAACCGATTCAATTTTGTCAGAACCTTGGACGCAACCACTTTTAAGCAAAATATCATCAAGCCGTTTTCCTCCAACTTCCTCAGATAATTCATGAATGTTCTGCTCCACAAACAGCGGGATCAATTTTCCATCATCATCAGCTTGAGCCAATTCCTCAGCAAGCTTAAGAGCTTTAAGAGAGTGTCTACCTCCGGATGTTGGTAGTAGAATTTTACCGCCACCCAAACCTCCATCAGAAGGAAACCTAAGAACAATGCAATCGCAAATTCCTAAACTTAATATTTTTTTTACCAGATCAGCCCTTCGCCCCCTCCTCACTGGAGGATGATCAATTAGAAGTAATCTTGATTTTAGTTCACCCCTCAATTGTTCCTCAATCTCCTCAATACTCACAAGGACCTCAGTCACTTGCAAATCCCCTGCAGGCTTTAATGAATGACTAGGGGAAGCTTGAAGAAAATTCTCATTATTTTGAACGTAAAAAACCTTCAGAGGAACATCAAGAGATACAGCAATTGATGCTGACCAACCTCTCATCTCATCGATGTTTGATTCATCAAGAACAATTGCTAGGACAGACATTCGGTTCGTTTTAAAATTTAGTTTAGGACGACCTCAGTGAAATCATAAAGACCTAATTGCTCAAAGAATTCCGACAAGCCTTAATTGTATTAGAAATAAGCATAGCAATCGTCATCGGGCCAACACCACCAGGAACCGGAGTAATGGCAAGGCAACTTTCAGCCACACCATCAAAATCAACATCACCCACTAGGCGATACCCCTTATTTGATGAACTGTCATCGACTCTATTTATTCCAACATCAATAACCACAGCACCTTCCTTGACATGGTCTTTGCCAAGAAACTTAGGCCTGCCAACAGCCGCTATTAAAATGTCTGCCTCTTTACAAATTTTCTCTAGACCCTTAGTCCTAGAATGAGCGACCGTCACTGTCGCATTCCCTGATGGCCCTTTACTCATTAGCAATAAAGCCAAAGGCTTGCCAACGATCATACTTCTCCCAACGATCACAACATTGGCTCCATTTGTATCAATCGAATGTTCTGTAAGCAATCTTTGGCAACCTAAAGGAGTACATGGAACGAATCCACTCGGATCCTCAAGTGCAAGCTTGGCTACGTTTTCAGGATGAAACCCATCAACATCTTTGGCCGGATCAATTGACAAGATCACTGCTGATTCATCTATATGATTAGGTGGAGGAGATTGGACAAGGATCCCATGAATCTCTGGATCATTATTGAGTTGATCTATGACCTTTAGCAACTCCTCTTGGCTGGTAGATTCTGGAAGTTCAATTTTTAAAGAATGGATCCCTAATTTTATACATGTTCTCGCCTTACTTCCAACGTAGGCCTTAGATGCCGGATCATTGCCAACGAGAACTACTGCAAGGCCAGGTTTTAATCCTTGTTCTTTGAGTTTTTCTACATCTACACGACATTCCTCTAGGACCTTTTCAGATATGGATTTACCATTAATTATTTTCATGATTTTCAGCTAAACCGTTCAATTATATACACTATCAAGGCAAAGCTTTAAGATCTTCTTCAAGCGTAACTCTCATGGTCTCAAATTCTTCTTTGTCAGAAGCTTTTTCAATGTGATGGAAAGAATTAAACAATACTTTTACTTTAGAAAAAGGAAAAGGTATCTCAAATTTATCCCAACTTTTTAGAACTATGGACCTACTATACAGAATCGTTATAGGTAAAATAGGAAAACCTGTAAGCTGAGCAAGCTTAATAACTCCAGGCTGCAGCACTTGGGCTGGCCCTCTCGGTCCATCAGGAGTAATGGCGACATCAGATCCATTATTCTCTTCCAAGTAGTTCACAAGCCTTCTCAAAGCATTCACTGAACTCCTATTACTTGACCCACGGACAGCCTCAACTCCGAACCTCTTCATTACTTGCACTATAATTTCACCATCCTTACTAGGACTTGTAAGAACTGCTCCACTCCTAAGGCTAAGGTATCGTCGATATACAAGCGGCATAGAAAATACCCTATTATGCCAAAACACCCAAATCACTGACCCAGTGTTAGGTTTCGAAGATAACCCAGATTTATCCTCGAATTGCCAGCGCAGAGTGAGGCCAACCACCCTGATAAAGATAGCTATGATCCAACCAAATAATTTTGCTTTCACAACCTATAGGTGGCCCGTCTCACTCAAGTCCTTAGTAAGCTTATTTATTTTCTCTAACAACTCATGATAAACGGAAACATTATTAGAATTCGGAATACACCTCTTTGATTCATCCAATTCGACATACTTATCACATAAGTCTGCATAATCAGAACCCCCATCGCCACAACACCTAAGTGCCTGTATAGCTGAACCTAATCCTGCTCCTTCAGCCGTAGCCAAAGGAACCACTGGCACATTAAAAACATCAGCTGCAATTTGACGCCATTGCGCACTATTGCTACCACCTCCTGTTAGTCGAATCTCAGAAGGTTCCAGGCCCATTCCTCGGAAACGATTAAGTCCATATGCTAGGCCAAGAGTTGCCCCCTCCATTGCCGCTCGGGCTATATTTCCTGGCGTCATGTTATCAGTCCGCATCCCATGCAAAACTCCTGTTCCATTCGGAAGATTAGGCGTTCTTTCTCCATTTAAATAAGGCAAAAAGCAAAGCCCACCTGCTCCAGGTTGAGCAGAAGAAACCGATGCCTCCAGTGATTCAATGTCCATACTAAAAAGCTCACGCACCTGCTCAGTAAGAACGGTCACATTCATCGTACAAACTAATGGCAACCAATTATCAGTACTATCACAAAACGCCGCCACCTCACCGCCTGAATCTATGGCAGGACTCTCACTGAATCCGTAAAGTGTTCCTGAAGTTCCAAAGCTTGCCGTAATAATTCCAGACTGAACATTACCCGTGCCAATAGCACCCATCATATTATCTCCACCTCCAGCGCTGATTAGGACTTCGCCTTCGAGTCCCCACTCATCAACTAATGCAGATCGGAGAGTACCATGTAAATCTAAAGAAGACCCTAATTGCGGTAACTTTTCCCGCAGTGACGAATCCACATATTCAATTATTTCATCGCACCATTCTCTTTTGCGAACATCAAGCATGCCAGTTCCTGATGCGTCTCCATACTCCATACGTTTAATTCCTGTTAGCCAGAAATTAATATAATCATGAGGCAGTAAGATGGTCTTTATTCTAGCAAAGTTCTCCGCCTCATGCTGCTTCATCCAAAGAATTTTCGGGACAGTGTAGCCAGGAAGAACTGTATTTCCTGAAAGCTTAATTAGCCCGGAATCACCACTGAAATCACGAGCAAATTGCTGACACTGGTCCACTGTAGAAGTATCGCACCACAACTTCGCTGGCCTTATCACTTCGTCATTCTCGTCAAGAACGACCAACCCATGCTGTTGCCCACTCACTCCAATGCCTCTAATCTCCTGCTTCCGGCCCCCCAAAGATTCAACGCAAGCCCCTATCACATTTCTGACCGCTTCAATCCAATCACTTGGATCCTGCTCCAGATGCCCATTAGGCAAACCTCCAAGAATATCATAAGCTTCCTGTGAAGAAGTTAATATTTCACCGGTTTCTGCATCCAAAGCCAACGCTTTAGTACTCTGCGTTCCGCTATCTATTCCTATAAAAATCATAATAATAAAAGTTAAGGCATTGCTTGTAGCCAAGCATGGTGCAAGCTATTCCTTGTCAAAAGTTGATTTAACTGCCAAATGATTAATTTCACACGAATCCACTGTAAGTAAAGCGCCATGGAATTTGATTGGTTAGACGCAAGTTTCGACTTGAGTAAAATAGAACCAAAGGAAATTGAAGAGTCCTTTGAAGACCCATTTGCAGTTAGATTATTACCGGACGGCGAATATGCTGAGAACAATACACGTTTCTTTTGTCTAGGAAGATCAGTCAGTAACCGACCGATTTTTAGCTTATTCTGGACCGATGGAAAAATTTATAGAGTAATCATCTCGCGTGAGATGACCGTAGAAGAAGAAGGCTTATACGAAAGATTAAAAGCTCAAGCAATATAAATGCGCATGAAGATTATAAGTGAATGGAAAGAAATTCCTCTCTTTGATGATGAGAATGAGGAAGCCGAATACTGGAACAAGCATCAACTTGATGCACACCTAATGAACTCGTCCATTCATCAGCCTGATTCACGTGAGTCCACCACTATAACGCTAAGGTTCGACCCTCGAATGCTTGCTCGAATCAAACGCATAGCAAGATCAAGATTTCTAAACTACCAAAGCATGATGAAACAATGGCTAAGCGAACGCTTGGAGGATGAAATTAAATAAATTTCACGGCACCTTAGTTTCTCTAAGTATTTCCTCTATAAGACCAGAAGAACTATTAGCCCCTCCATCAAAGCCATCTCCCAAAGCAAGACGGTGAGAAAATACCGGCCCCACTATACGCTTAACATCCTCAGGAAATACGGCCGGATTCCCTTCTAGAAAAGCAACTGCCTGAGAAGCTCTCATTAATGCAATCGCAGCCCTAGCGCTAATACTATGAAGCATTCCCCTCTGTCGTCTCGCAGACTCGCACAGATCTGTAATGTATTGGCATATTTCTT
>JABGYE010000403.1:0-4273 GCA_018675395.1 Akkermansiaceae bacterium | reverse complement strand
GGTATCGATTTCCCATCCTCCCACGTAGTCTCGGCTCACAATGTCTTCATCAAATAAGCCGATACTGAATTTTTCTCCTTTTTCTGCGCGGATCCGAGCAATTCTTTTTACCGTTGATGTGCTAACTTCACCTTGAAAAACATCTCCTACGGAAATCGCAATAGGATCCCAGCGGGCGATGAGTGAGTCGTTGCTGGTTACAGTATTGAGAATTATCTGATCTTTCCATACCACCATAGCACTTAGATCCGGTGCGGTTCCATCAACGTCCCATTGGCTCTGGTCTTTTTTGGTTGGGGCCACCTCTGCTTCAGTTAACCAAATGCTGTAGATTGAGCTTGCCTTCTTTTGAGATTTACCTTGGCTTTGTCCTGGATCTTTACTGAATAGGTATCCCAAAAAAATAATGGCAATTGGTATGAGGACCATTAAAAAGACGCCGTATTTCTTATCTTCTTTAGTTGTCATTTTTTGTACTATTTGAGTTGATGTTTCCGGAGGCTAATTCGGAATTAAATATGAGGCCTGCTATCTTAAATTGGGCAAGTGAAAGAAAGGACCTCTCAATTTCGGAGGTTCTTTTTCACTTTCAAAGAGAATACAAGAATTTAAAACCATTGCGACTACCAAACAAATGAGAGTCCTGATGATTTTCTTCATAACCCTACATTACACCAAAGAGACGGAATATCCATAAAGCTCTTTGCTTGTGTTGTTATCTATTTATTTCAGATTTTTTAAGGCCCGTTAGGCTGGCCCGGGGAAGGTACCATTTTTTCGAAGTTGGATTCGCTCAGCGATGTTCGACCGAATGAAATGTCCTGTTCTTGTGGTCCGAACTGGATAGAATCCATGATGTAGTTGTCGTCTTGATCTGAAGAGGTCAGATACAGTGATTCACCATCTGATGATAATTTAAAGCTGGCATGTATTCCTTCCGGAGCTCCGCCATCCTCATCGGCCCATACAATCATATATCCATTCGCTGGTATCGATGACCCTTTCGGGAATTCCCATTTCCTTGGATTGTTAGGATTATCACTCAGGTACCAACCGGACAAATCGAAGTTTTGCTCAGTGATGTTATGTAACTCAATCCAATCATCAAATTCTTCCTGAGGATCCTGCAGAGTCGTTTGATTTAGTGCCATAATTTCATTAATAATGATGGGAGATTCTTCTTCCGAATTTAGAGATTGGACTCGGTAGGATAAGGGTTCAACCTCAGTCATTGCTGGATAGAAAGTGGCTGTATTGGAAGAATTTCCTGACCGGGCTTCTATGTAATACCATACCTTTTCTCCTGAGGAGTAGCCCGGCACGGAGGCTCCGTAAATACCATCATTTGGTTCGAGGTCATTGTGATTCCCGTCATCAAACATTTGCGCAGAGGTGTAAGGGTCGATATGACCTTTTGGTGTATAATAAATAAAAACCGAATCGATTCCATCAGTCTTGGATTGGGTGACTTTTGCAGTGACCGTTATGGGTTCGTTCGCTGTTGCATTGGTCGGTCTAGATACTGAGGTTATTGATGGGGGAATCTTTGATATTTCTAGATGAGTACTGAGATATTGGTGCCTAGTACTTATTAGTTCTTTCAGTTGAGAGATACTGGATCTGAAGGAGGTCATATTAAAATCCTTCTTTGGATCATTCTCGATGAACGTTTCGATTGTTTTGACGTAACGATCAATGGTAGCAGTTAAATTTTCAGGGTTAAAATCGTTCTCTAATACGGTTCTCATATGAGCTATGTATCGCTGACGGAATTCAGGGACAGATAACAGTTTGTTTATCACGGGTCGATTTACATTGGTTTCTTGATCAAAAGGATTTAAAAGGGCATACCTTGGATTGAATGCTTCGTTGCCATCATGTTCTATTGGGAAGATTCGACCCGATTCAGGCTCGTAATAAATCATATAATCACAGCCCTTGTGCCAGTAACTGTCATCATCTGTGAAGATGTTTTCTAGGACCAGAAACCAGAGCCAGCTGTCCACGGCCAATACTTCGTTGACCTTGGTCTTAAATTTCCCTGCAGGAGTGTTGTTAAGAACGTCAGTGGCGTGGATGAGGTTTGCCCAGGGATCATCAGAGTTCTGTTTTTTTAACTCGTATATGTTCTCGTAAGTTGATGGATTGTCTCCGAGATAAAGTAGGGCTTTGTCTCCACTTGACCAGCCTCCACCTCCACCGCCTGGTGGTCTTCCTCCACCGCCTGGGGCTCCGCCGCCAGCGCCGCTGCCCGTGCCGCTGGGTGATTTCCATCGGTCCCCTTCATTAGTACCAAAATATTGACGAATTAGAGGACTGTCCTGTTGTTGAGCATTTGAATAAACGCCCCAGTTCTCTCCGTTGATATTTAGCTGAACGAATCCGGCCCCGGGACAGGCTGCGTATTTCTTCATTGTGTTGAAATAAAGGGCTTCCCTTAACAGGGTCTGATCTCCGGCAGCATTGTTGAGATTAAGTGTATCAAGACCCTCCAGATCAGCATCTTCATTAGTGGCATCAATGCTAATATTGACCGATTTCTTTTCACCGTTCACTCTTTGGTAGGAGGTATTGCCTTTGTAACGGACTCCTACTCCATCAATGGTTTCATCTCTAAATTGAAGAGTTCCTGAAATTTCATTTCCCGTTGAATAGTTTGAGATGAGTTGGCTCTGCCAGTTTGTATCTTCAAATGTTAATTCGATTGTTCGTACGCACATCGGATCGTAGAACCCTCCAGTCTGAATGGCGCGAACAAAACCGGACAGTTCTTGATTTGATAAATTTAAGCTGGCTGAAGAATTTCCGTCAGAAAATATTGGAGGAACATCATAAAGAGGCTCCCATTTTTGCATGTCTTCAGAAAATTGGAAAAGCCATTCCTGTTTCTTCTTACCTGTCGTACTCAGCGAGAATGTACCATTATCAAATGTGAATTGGATTTGATTTTCCTCGGCAAGACTGATGAGAGGGAACAGCAGTAGAGAAAGGAAAAGGTATTTCATTCCTTAAGTATATGTGTTTTAAATGAATGTATCATTACGCATTTAAATTATGAGTAATGATTAATTTATGTAATGACGGTTCTGTTAACCGGCTTTAGTTTTAATGGGCGTTCTTAAAGTGTCAGAAATTATAGAGAAGGAAACTTCACCCATTTCTCTTCACTGGCACTGCTTTTCACGGCAGTTTCAATGAAGGCAAGGCCCGCGACTCCATCAGTCGCATCAGGAAAATCATATCCACCTTCAGGTGCATCATTTCCCTCAATCTTATCCGCGATTGCCTTGGCTGCGGCTAGGTAGACGTTGGCGAAAGCTTCAATGAAGCCTTCCGGATGAGCGAACGGTGTCCTGCTATTGTTGGAGGCTGCTTCACCTAGATAGTCATTGCCTCTCCTGTAAGTTTTTCTTGGCGCGTTAGCATATTTAACGATCAATTCATTGGGATCTTCCTGATGCCATTCTAACGAAGCTTTTGTTCCATATACGCGGATATTCAGGGCATTTTCGTCTCCATTTGAAATTTGTGATGCGTAAATGATTCCTTTTGCGCCTCCTTCAAATCGGATCAGATTGTTTCCGTCATCGTCTAGTTCTCGTCCGGGAATAAATGCTGTCAGCTCAGAGCACATCTCCTCAACCTCAAGTCCTGTAATGTAACGGACAAGATTATGTGCATGCGTGCCGATGTCGCCCATGCAGTTTGATGATCCGGCAATTGCAGGATCTGATCTCCAATTAGATATTTGTCCCTGACCCTCTCCTTCCACGTCTCCGACTGCATAGCCCTGAGGATATTCGGCGACAATTTTCAGGATCCTTCCCAATTCGCCATCATTTACCATGCGTCGAGCCTCTTTGACCATGGGGTATCCAGTGTAATTGTGGGTCAGGCAGAACACTTGTCCGGTCTCATTGACAATGTCCCTCAAGTCACGTGCCTCTTCCAGCGTTCTGGTCATGGGTTTATCACAGATGACATTAATACCAGCTTCAAGGAATGTTTTTGCCACATCAAAATGGAGATGATTTTGAACAACGATTGAAACGAAATCGATCTTATCTTCTTTGGCAGATTCTTTTTCTGCCATTTCCTGATAACTTCCATATACTCGGTCCGGGTCTAGGAAGAAATCCTCTCCTGAAAGTTTAGACTTTTCTGGTGAGGAGGAGAATGCTCCTGCGACCAATTCAATTTTTCCATCAAGGTTGGCAGCCATTCTGTGAACGGCTCCAATGAATGCGCCTCGGCCTCCACCGACCATTCCCAT
>JABGYE010000339.1:0-8580 GCA_018675395.1 Akkermansiaceae bacterium | reverse complement strand
ATGGAATTGGAATTGATGCTTTAGATTATACTGCTTCTTCAGAGCTCGGATCAAGAGCGGTGACGCTAATATTTCATTAATGGTTAGCCTGATTTTCCTCAGTGCTGTCTTTTAATTCTCTATAAAACAAAAAACCGTCACAATAATGCGACGGTTTTTTTATTTTTTCTTTATTGAAGAATGATTTTTATTTATCTCGCTGGAAAGTATCTCGATTGCTTTCCTTTGTCTTTGAATCATCAGATTCATCATTTGACTCTTCTGGTTCTGGTTCTGGTTCTGGTTCTGGTTCTGGTTTTGAAGAGTTCTGATTGATTACTGTGGCAATACTTCCTTTTTCAAATTCGATCTTTACATTATTATCTACTTTGACGGTGACGCTTTGATTTTTCACGTTAGTTACTAGTCCGTGAATGCCTCCTGCAGTGATAACTTTGTCTCCAGTTCTCATGGCATCTACTTGCGTTTGAAGTTTTTTTTGTTTTTGTTTTTGAGGCCGAATTAAGAGGAAATAAAATATAACAAATATCAATATTAGCGGCATGAATGATCCTAGCCCTCCTCCTGGAGGTGCTTGTCCTTCGGCCTGAGCTGTTAAGTAGAAAAGTGTATTAGATAAGTTCATCTGGATAATCAGTTGTGATGTTTTTGCCTTTGCTTGATACGTATTGTGAACCTAAGAAGAAGTAAATCAACTATTCAATAATTCTTGAGAAATCAGGGGTTATTTTTTCTGGCAGTTTTCTTGTAATTCTGTCCTCAATTTTCCAAATTCCCCAGTTTCTATAGAGTTCCGTGCTCGCCTCATTAAATTTATATAATAATAGAGATTGTGGAGGGTAGTTAATCGGATGCCTAAAATTTCTTCTGATTTTATCAGGTGCCTAATATAGGCCCGGCTAAATCCGTTACGACATGAATAGCATCCACATTCTTCGTCTATGGGTAATGGATCAGAAGCAAATCTTTGATTTTTCAAATTCAGTGTTCCGTGAGACACGTAGACTGTTCCGGTCCTGGCAACTCGTGTCGGAAGGACACAGTCAAACATATCGATGCCCCTAGCGATCATTTCTATCATCTGAGCGGGTGTCCCTAGACCCATCGCATATCTGGGCTTATCTTCGGGCAAGAAAGGGACTGAGTTGTCGACAGCTGCTATCATTTCTTTTTCAGGCTCCCCGACGCTGACTCCGCCAACAGCGTATCCATCAAATTTTAACTCAACAAGTCCTTTGGCAGATCGTTCTCTTAGGCCCGGATAAATAGACCCCTGAACGATTCCAAAGTGTAGTTGTCTGTGAGCGCTTTTTCCTGCTAGAGGTTCATTTTTGTTGATCCATTCTTTGCAACGAGCGGCCCATCGCAAAGTCAGCTCTCCGCTCCTTTCAGCATATTCTTCATCACATGGATAGGGAGGGCATTCGTCAAATAGCATCGCAATATCTGAACCCAGTCCGGCCTGAATTTCCATCGATGTTTCCGGTCCTATGAATGTGGGAGAACCGTCCAAATGGTTTTGGAAATGGACCCCTTCTTCAGTGATCTTTCTCATTTTTGCTAATGACCAGACCTGAAATCCACCACTGTCTGTTAGGATCGGCAGATCCCAATTCATGAATGAGTGAAGTCCTCCTATTTCTTTGATCGTTTCGAGGCCCGGACGAACAAAAAGATGATAAGTATTTCCAAGTATTATTTGAGCTTCCAAATCCTTTAACTCATGGGGGCTCACAGATTTAACAGTGCCTTGAGTTCCTACAGGCATGAAAATGGGAGTCTCTACAATTCCATGTGCAGTTTTAAGCTGTCCGCGCCGAGCGAATGATTCAGAATCGGTATTTAGAATTTCAAACACGTTGTCGAACCTTAACTCTAGCATCATTTTCGGCAAGTGACCCTTATTTTACTGTATAATTATTTCTTAATACATTTTAATGGGCTTCGGTTTGATGCTCACTTTGTCCAGTGCTAGCTTGAGTTAACCGTAAATTCCCTCAGTTTTTATTGGTTTTATTATGGTATGATCATCCGATTCCAGAAGGTTACTGTTTTTTTGAAGTGGCTGATATTGGTAATAGTTTTTTACCCGTTAATTAGTAAGTCAGAGTCTGTTGCCAGGAAGTGGAATGAGCAGAACCTGAATGCGATTCGTCTTGATATTCCTCATCCTCCAGTTCATGCGAGGAATCTTTTTCATGTTTCTGTAGCAATGTGGGATGCATGGGCTGCTTTTGATGATGTTGCCGTCGGTTATTTACATAACGAATCAGCATTTGCGCCTGATGTTGAAGTGGCCAGAAAAGAAGCGATAAGTTTTGCAGCTTATAGGGTCCTTAGGTCTCGTTATCAGAATTCAGTAGGAGCTGATGAGACTAAAGATGCTCTAATTAATCAAATGGTCACTCTAGGTTATGACGAATCGAACATTTCGACTGAGGGTGATTCTCCTGCCGCTTTGGGTAACAGGATAGCTAACACTGTCCTTTCTTTTTCTTGGAACGATGGATCAGGTGAAGCAGAAAACTATGTCGATCTTACTTATGAGCCGGAAAATGATGCGTTGCCTCTTGATGAGCCTAGATTCACATTACTAACTACATCAGATCCGAGTCGTTGGCAGCCATTGGCCTTTGGGGATTTTGCTTTGACGCAGAATGGGATCGAGACGGACCTCATTCAAACTTTTCAGGGTTCTCAGTGGTTTATGGTTAGGCCCTTTGACTTGCGAAGAAAAAATCCTAGTGGCCTTTATGATGATCCTGGTCCGCCTCCAATGCTAGGAGCATCAGGGGATCAACAATTTAAGGATAACATTAATCAGGTTATACGATATAGCAGTTGGCTTGATCCAAGGGATCAAGTTGAAATGAATATTTCTCCTCAAGTTTATGCCAACAATGGACTTGGGAGAATGGATGGCAAAGGTCACGGTGATAATCCTGTAACTGGTGATCCGTACCCAGAGAATAAGGTTCTCAGAGCTGATTATGGTAGGGTAATTGCTGAGTTTTGGGCTGATGGGCCTGATTCTGAAACGCCTCCAGGCCATTGGAATGTAGTTGCCAATGAAGTTGCTGATCATCCAAAAACGACGCGTAAAATCGAAGGGAGAGGGCTGGCTGTTAATGATTTGGAATGGGATGTTAAATGTTATTTTGCAATGAATGGAGCTCAGCATGATGCAGCGACAGCAGCCTGGACGTGTAAAAGAATCTATGATTATGGGCGCCCGATTTCGATGTGTCGTTATATGGGGTCAATGGGGCAATCAACAGATAAGGGAAGTGCAGGAACTTTTTCTGAATTAACTTATGATCCTGAAGGATTAAAGCTTGATCCAGGGTTGGTTGAAATAGTGACTCCAGAAACTGCACTTCCCGGTGAACGCCATGAGCATTTGTCTTCAAGCATAGGTTCAATTGCTATATATGCCTGGTCAGGAGAACCTGAAGATCCAGAAGCTGATCTGGGTGGTGTTGATTGGATTCCAGCAATGAATTGGCTCCCTTATCAGCGTGACACTTTCGTGACTCCCGCTTTCGCTTCATATGTTTCTGGGCATTCTTGTTTTTCCAGGGCAGGTGCTGAGGTCATGACTAAGATAACGGGCAGTTCTTATTTTCCTGGAGGATTTAAAGAGCATCTAATACCAAAAGGATCTCTTGAATTTGAGTATGGACCTGCTGAGGATGTTAAATTGCAATGGGCGAGTTATTATGACGCTTCAGATGAGGCTGGTATTTCTAGGCTATGGGGGGGCATTCATGTTTCGGTAGATGATTTACCTGGCCGCGTGATGGGTTCTCGTGTTGGTCTTCGCGCTTACGAGTTGGCAAAAAAATATTGGGATGGAAGTATAATTAAAGAGCCCGTCCAGTTTTCTTTTGTAAGAGATGAGGTGTTAGGAAAAATCACTATTAACTGGGACCGTACCATCGGTTTATTTTATAAGGTGCAGTCATCATATGATCTAGCCAATTGGTGGGATGAAACTGAATGGATCAGGACTGAAGATATTTGGGGAAAATTTGAGGATGCTAAGCCATCTCCGGAAAGAGCTTTTTATCGTATTTTGCGTTCAATCAACGGGTCCTAAGATTTTTTTCTCTAATAATATTAGCCAGTCCCAGGGAAGTGGAGACTTCATCCATTTAGGGGGATTTGAGAATTCAGTTGACCACGGATAAGTGATTTTTTTTGTGCTTTTTATTTTAAATCCAAATCTCTTTGCAAGACATATTAGTTCCTCTTTCAGATAATGCTTGGTAGCCACTCCTCCATAATTGATAATACCTCCTCTGGAAATTATTGTTCCGTCTTTATCTTTTGTATCGAATCCTTCAGTTAATGCTTGCACTGAAGTGTCCCCGTTCCTGATGTTCCACTCGACGAGTCGATGTTTTGAATAGAGAGCAGATTCTAGGGAAGGAGTAACTAAAACTAGGAACCCTCCTGTCCGGATAGATTTTCGTACATTGAGCCAAATTTTTTCACGATCACTAATTGAAGGGCTCAGAATGACATTAATGCAGAGAGCCAGATGGGATGATTTGATTTTTGGAGACGGTGTCCGAAGGTCGCGCAAGCTAAGACTTAGGTTTTTGAGATGTTGGTGCGATTGTTTTGCAGCATTTATCATTTCTTCTGAATAGTCGAAGGCTTGAACGCTTTTGAAATGATTAGATAGTAGAGGTAGGAACTTTCCTGTTCCGCAACCTAGATCGACTGCCCTTTCTTTTTTTGTTCCTAAGTTTTTAATGATCGATTTTATTTTACCACTTTGATCATTATCATAAACGCTAAGAATGTTTCCCTCGTAATTAGTAGCAAGACCTCTCCAATCTTCAGCTTCCATGAGGTTATTTCTTATTTTTTTTATTCGGATATCCAATTAGACCAAGAGAGTCGAGGAAAGAATCCATTTTATTTACGGTGTCAGAGTATGCGGTCCCATCACCTCTTCCAAAATTAAAGAATCCATGCTTTTCTCCATCATAAGAATGCAATTCACAGCGTAAGCCAATTTCATCCATTCTCTTTTTAAATTGAAGGACATTATTAATTGGAACTGTGGTGTCCGCGCTACCATGGAAAATACAGGTAGGTGGTGTTTTCTTATTAATATGGTGCAAAGGAGAGATTTTTTTCCAGTTCTTCCCTAAGCGATTATTGCCATAACCTGCAGGGGAGGTGTCACAGACTGGATTGAAGAGAATTAGGGCAGCAGGTACAGAAGAGAACTTAAGGTCACCTGATTCGAATCCAGTAATAGTTCCAGTGCAGGCGGCTACGTGCCCTCCAGCTGAGCCACCCGCAGCGACTACCTTATTTGGATCTATTCCGAGTAGATGAGCGTTTGCGCGGACCCACCGAATTGCAGATTTACCATCTTCAACACACTTCACTGGTTCCACGTTATGACTTTTTTTAGTTCGATATTCAGCGCTTATTGCGATCAAACCTTTTTTAGATAGGTGTCGGCAGTGTGGGTAAAATTGTTTTGGAGTGCCGCCGGTCCAGCCTCCTCCAAAGAAGAAAACAATAGCTGTTCTTTTATCGGAGATTTTCCATTTTTCAGGTTTAAAAACGTGAAGCTTTATACTGGATTCTTTAAATTTTTTGAATGCAACTTTCTGATCAGGGCTATTTGATTGGGCATGAAGAATCTGTGAAGTCAGTAAAAGAGTGAAAATGTACAACGCTTTACTATTCATTCTCAGTATGCTGAGAATGTTTTTTTTATTTTGCAAGCATGCATGGAAATATTCGCTAATGAGGCGTTCCAATCCTATACAAATGATCAATAGAATTATTATTTAGTGAACGTCCGAAGACTGCTAATTCATCTATTCTACCTGTGAAATGCCTGATGGGAGTTCTTCCGTTCGAAGTTTTAATGCTAGAATTTCCGATTTCTGCATTACCAAATGTTAGAGCAGTTAAACCACTTTCAGGGAACTTATGTTCTGATATTTTTTGAGAATTCAAATAGTGAGTGACTTTCTTTTCAGTGGAGTTGCAAACGCTGACAAGGTGCAGCCACTTTCCGAGCATGTTTCGGTTAAGTGTTGTTGGAGAGGTGAAGGAATGATTTCTTTCGTTTTGATCGTTCTGTATTTTGAGGGTGATTTGTCCTTTAGGAGTTAGTGTCCAGTCCATCGCATTGCTTATTTTTTCACTACTTGATAGGAGGGAGGTTGGGCGTCTAGGCATTGTATCCAAGCGAATCCATAGTGAAAGAGTGATTGCTTGGTGAGGCTCAGTGGATTGAAAGTGAACCCGATCGCTTGGACTCTTAAATTCAAGGCTCCCTTTGGATGGCCATCTACCGTTTGTCCATCGGCATCCGACAATGGCTCCGTGGGAGAATTGATTTTGAAATGAGGCTTGGTTTACCAGGCTACGCTCACGGGGCCCTTGCCCGTCAAAGGTGTATAGGGCTAATATGTCCTCATCTGCTCGCATCTCTTCGATCAATTTTTGCCATTTCTGATGGCGCATCATCGAATTTTCAAGGGACGTTTGAGCAAGTTCCGAATAGGAAATAAACGCCATAGAGTTAGCTGGAACTTTCTGGATGCTATTGGGTTGAATGCGAACAGCTTCCCCTGACTCAAGAGAACGCAAAGTTTTCGAATTCTTCTTAATGCGATCATTATAAATATCAACCGATCCAGAGAAGCAATGCACTTCAGTTAAATGCCCATCTTCCTCAATGGCCATTCCAAATTCTGATCCTAAATCGATAACTTCAATTTGAGGTGTTGACACACTGAATCCACAAGCTTGTGGTGGCACCTGAGCTCTGATTCGTCCTTCTCGGAGGATTGTACTGTTCTTTGAAGTGAGTTCAAAAATGGCAGGCCCTTCAATTATAACTCTTGCTCCTGAGTAAAACTCTATTGCCGTGATCCCTGATTCAAGAATGATCTCACCAGGATATAGAATTCCGTTTGTTTTCGTTGGTTGCATTCCGTTATTCACGAAATTTGCGCCTACTGATTCCATAAGAATTGCCAGTCCGTCATGAGTAATTATTTCGCTCTCTGCTGCCTTTGCTTCGCTCGGCGTAACGCTGATACGCTTATTTATGAGAAATGATAATGAACCTGCAAATACTAGAACCACAGCTGCTGCTGCGATCCATGGTAGGGGCTTCCAGCTCGGATTAAGTATCTGTTTAGTGGACTGACCCTTATAGAATTGTGATGTTGATTGTGAGATTTGAGAGGGCACCGCATCATTACTTATTTCGACTGGTGTTTTAGCTCCCAATTCCAGATCCATTTGTACGCACAATTCAGTGTAGTCTAGATAGAATTCACAGGCTTCTGGATCTCCAGAAAGAATGCTCTCAATGCGTCTTAATTCTTCTTCGGTTGCGACGCCATCGTGGAGTTTTGAAATGAGTATTTCGAGCTCCTCAAACCTATCTTCTGATTTCCTCATTATGGTGAGTTTTGTCTTATGTTTAAAGTTTAAGGTGCCTCAACTGGCTTGAAGTGCAGTGAGTGTTTTTTCGACACATAACATTAGATTGTGACGAATTCGGTAAAGAGTTTGTGAAACGGCTCCGACAGTTCTTCCCTGATCCGCAGCGATCTTTTGAACTGAAGCTCCAGGCTTGTATCTTTCTTCTACGAGGCGGCGATGGCCGTCAGATAGTTTTAACATGCAATTTTTCAGCGCTTTGATTCTATCAGCGGCAGCGTCCTTGGCTATGCGCTCGTCATTGCGTTCGGCTAGATAATCAAGAATTTCATCGTCAAAGACCAATTTTTCTCTGGCCATTTTTCTTCTAAAAGAGAGGACATGAAAGTAGCCGACCTTACATGCCCATGCGTTGAAATTAGTTCCTTCTTCAAAAGTATCTGCCTTTTTCCAAATCGTGATGTTAGTTTCCTGTAAAAGGTCTCGTGCCCTGCTGCGGTCTGGGATTAAAGTCAGCAAGTAACCGTATACTGGCCCCTGTGCTTTTGTGAGGAGGCGGACAAACTCTTCGGAATTTGAATTCATAAATTAAGAGAATATTGTAGATGTTCATTATTATATGTTCAAATCAATGAAAATCTAACTCAGGTATTTTAAGGATGATTATTTTTATATTGGGAGCTTGGCCTCATTCGATTATGAAAAGGGATGAAAGGTAATTAATTAATGAAAATTAATAATAGAAATCATTTTATATTATTAATTTGTCTCTCTTGTTTTATATGCTGCATTCAGCTCACAAGGGGTGATGAAAAAATTGACTCGAAAGAACATTGGGCTTTCCAATCTATAAAACGTCCGTCAGTTCCTGATACGGATGCAGGTGATCCTATCAGATGGTTTATTTCAAAATCTCTCAATAAAGAAACTATCGATTTGTCTTCATCCGCGAGTCGTCGTGACTGGGTTCGTAGGTTGTATTATAACTTGATAGGGCTTCCTCCAAGTCACACTAAACTTCTAGCGTTGAGCGTTGACGCACGACCTGACTCTGAACTTTCTCGTAGCTTGGTAGATGAATTGCTTGGTTCGCCTAGGTACGGAGAGCACTGGGCTCGACTTTGGCTCGATGTTGCAAGATATTCT
>JABGYE010000104.1:0-8520 GCA_018675395.1 Akkermansiaceae bacterium | reverse complement strand
TTTGTTCATTATTTAGCGATTACCAATGTTTATAAAACAAATATTATAGCATTTATATTTGAGGCAGAAGATACAGTTAAATGTATATTTAAATGTCCGAAATTTATATATATGTTTCCAGTTTCACTATCAAAGTTCCAGGTTTTAGGTGCTCCTTTTACTTCTTTTAGAAATGGCCGCTGCTGCCATGGCTTTCCGTTCACAATGACCTGACCACAATTATAGATTAGTTCAGGATTTCCTTTGCCTGTTCGTTCATGTTCAGGTTTTCCCTGACGGTTGTAGGGAGTCGATGCAAGAGGAACAAGAAAAGGATTGGGATGATCAACATAAACATCGTCACTCTCAAATATTGACGGATCAGGTTTTGCGAAGTGAACATTGTCTTTAAGTTTTTTCCAAGTAGGATCCCATTTCTCAGATCCTCGGATGAAGACATTGCCAAGTTCCTCAGTGCGGTATGTTATTGGTTTTCCAGGTTCGCCGCTATGTGGAGGGGCGACTCGTTCCCTATAAATACCAGGACGAACTAGTACAGTGTCACCGGCCTGAGCAATCTGAGCGGCGTGGGAGATAGTTCTGAAGGGTTTTTCTTTATTCCCTTCATTTTTATTATTTCCTTCAGGTGAAACGATCCATGTTCTTGTCGTTGTTTCCTTGATTGTGGGAGTAAATTTTAGGGGCCATGTACCGTTCGAAGAGGCTTGGGCGATGTAAATATTTCCTTCTTTATCTATTCCCATTCCGTGCGGGTGGTGGAATAGGTGAGTATTATGTGACATGCGGCTTAGTTTGTCACTATCATCATACTTTGGCGAATAGCCTCCTAGATTAGCAACGACTTTCAGGTCATGATCCATTACAGAAATGTATCCTGGTGCATTCCTGTCCTTTGGCCAGTTATCTCCCAAGTGATGAACAAAGAGATGGCCTCGATGAAAAATCACATCACGTGGATTGCTGCCTGGAAATGTTTTAGTGTCTATCCATTCTCCGTTAAGCGAGAAGCGTTTAATTTTTTGTTGATCGCTCAGGGCGAGTATCATCACCGGTTCTGTAGGGTTTCTATAATCAATTGCTCCTCCGTGCGGCCCCCAATGCTTGAGCTGTGCTTCGTCTGTTCCTATATCACCACCGAAAGCGGAAATCCATTTCCCCTCGGCGTTGAATTTATGGATGTAATCTTTACCGTATCCATCAATCACATAAAACTCACCGTTAGGTAAGTGCAGGGTCTTTGCTGGCTTGAATTCATTGGGATTCTTATAGAGTTTTGACTCCATTGGGCAGGATATTGTCATTAAGATTTCTCCGTCCAGTGTCGTCTTGTAGATCTTGCCATTTGGGCTGTGGTCAGAAATGAAAAGGACTTCTCCACCCTTCTCTTTTACGACAGCTAATCCGTGCGCGGCGACAGTGAAGTTTCCCCATGCGTCAAGCACCTTCCCTTCTGGACTCAATGCGATTAGGCACTGTTCTTTGCTCGTATGTAGGAGAAGAATCCTTCCGCGTGAATCCTGAGAAATGGCATTACAGTTTCCTAGTTTATATTTATCTGCGTTTTCAGTAGCCCATCCGGGAACAAGTTTGTAGCGGAAAGAGCCTTCGCCAATTTCGATTTCTTCTTTGGGTGATACGTAATTTACCGAAGAAGAATGTTTTTCGTGAGGAAACGCGGCTGTGATTGCAAATGATAGAGTGATTCCAACCTTAAGAAAAATATTAACCATGTATTGAATTATCGAAACTTCCACAGTGATTTTGGTCAAGTCGAATCAGTAAGGATAGAAGTGCTCATATTTTTGATTCGTCATGTTCCTTGATTCATTTACTTCTCAATCTAATGTTTTGGAGATGATCCCAAGGTTTTCTATGGTTTTAGTCATTGGAGTAGTTTTGTCATTTTTTTCTGCTGATCTAATGATTGCGGGTCAAGACGATACTAGGAATTCTTCTAAGCCACCTAATGTGTTAATTATTATGGCTGATGATTGTACCTACAATGATTTGCCGTTATATGGGGGAAAGAACGCAAAGACTCCAAACATTAATAAGTTGGCAAGTGAGGGTTTGCTCTTTGAGCGAGCTTACTTAGCTGAGGCAATGTGTCAGCCTTGTCGTTCGGAACTCTTTACGGGTAAATATCCTATGAGCAATGGTTGCGCGTGGAACCATTCTAGTAGTCGGCCGAGCATTAAGAGTGTCCCTCACTATCTTAGAGGGCTCGGATATAGAGTTGGCCTTTCAGGTAAGGTTCACGTGAAGCCAGCGTCAGTTTATCCGTTCAGTAAGGTGCAAGGGTTTGATGTGAATTGTGTCCGTAATCCGACTCGGCCGCATAGTCTTGAAGGTATTTCTAAGTTCATGTCAGCTGATACTAAAGAGAGCTTTTGTTTAGTCGTAGCATTAGTTGAACCTCACGTTCCTTGGGTGATGGGGGATTCTTCAAAATATCCTCCTGAAAAGATTATTTTGCCTCCAAATATTGCAGACACAAAAAAGACCCGAGAAGCTTTCAGTCGGTACTTGGCTGAGATTACATACATGGATATGCAGGTCGGTGATATTTTAAAAGCATTGGATAAAAGTGGGCATGCTTCTGATACTCTCGTTCTCTTTACATCTGAACAGGGGTCTCAGTTTCCTGGTTGTAAGTGGACGAATTGGGATACTGGAGTGCATACGGCTTTAGTTGCCCGTTGGCCAGGAGTTGTTGATGCTGGTAAGCGAAGTGATGCTCTGGTTCAATATGCTGATATTTTGCCTACACTTATTGATGTGACGGGCGCAGATGTTCCTAGTAATGGTTTTGACGGAAAGAGCTTTTTGCCGGTCCTAAAGGGAAAGAAGAAAACACATAGACGTTATGTGTATGGCTTGCATAATAATCTGCCTGAAGGGCCTTCTTACCCAGTTAGGACTGTAAGTGATGGTGCTTTTCGTTATTTGCGTAACCTTAAATCACAAGAGATTTACATTGAGAAACATCTTATGGGATGGACTGGTAAGGGAGAATTGAATAATCCTTACTGGGCAACTTGGGTGAGAGAGGCGTCGAGTAATGCCAATACGTATGAGCTAGTAAAGCGCTACATGCACAGACCATTTGAACAGCTTTATCATACTGAGAAGGATCCTTATGAATTGAATAATTTGGCTGAGGCCGAGAATTATGCTGAAATAAAGCAGAGGCTGAGCCGGGAACTAGATCATTGGATGCGGTCTCAAGGTGATCCTGGTTCGCCTCAAGATACTCAGGAAGCGTTGTCGGCTGCGCGAAAGGGTAACCATCTTTACGTTCCGCCATCCCGGTAGGTAATCGTTAGTTAATATGGAATTACGATCATTTATACATAAAAAACGTAGGTAACATAAATTTGTGAAATCCATTCTATTTACAGCTCTTTATTTGTTGCTTGTCCCTTGGGCCAAAGGCGCCAGACCCAATGTCGTCGTTGTTTTTATAGATGATATGGGATGGGGTGACTTTTCTTGTTTTGGTAATGAACTTGCCAAGACCCCTAACATAGACAAGTTGGCGCAAGAAGGGGTCCGATTTGAGCAGTTTTATGTGAATTCTCCAATATGCTCACCTTCTAGAGTTGCTATTTCTACTGGTCAATACCCGCAGAGATGGAGGATCACCTCTTATCTTGCCCATAGAAAACAGAATCAGAGTAGAGGCATGGCACAATGGTTGAGTCCGAAAGCTCCGATGCTTGCCCGTTCGCTCAAAAAATCAGGGTACTTAACGGGGCACTTTGGAAAGTGGCATATGGGCGGGCAACGAGACGTGGATGATGCTCCTGCAATTACAGAATATGGTTTTGATTATTCATTAACTAATTTTGAAGGGATGGGACCTAAACTATTGCCCCTTACCTTGAAGCCAGGGCAGGACAAACCTGGACGAATTTGGGATAAGGCTGAACGATTAGGGGATGGGGTGCGATGGATGCTACGTTCGAAAATCACTCAGGGATTCGTCGATGAGGCTATACCTTTTATCGATAAGGCGGTGAAGGATGAAAAGCCATTTTATGTCAATTTGTGGCCGGACGATGTGCATAGCCCTTTTTGGCCTCCAGTTGACAAGTGGGGGGGCACAAAGCGAGAGCTTTACTTTTCTGTTTTACAGGAAATGGATAGGCAACTTGGAAAGCTATTTGATCACATAAATGGTTCGGAGAATCTAAGAAATAACACCCTTGTTGTGGTGTGCTCTGACAATGGACCAGAGAAGGGGGCAGGTCAGTCAGGTCCGTTCCGTGGATATAAGACGCACCTATATGAAGGGGGAATTCGTTCTTCTTTAGTTGCTTGGGGGCCAGGCATGATAAAGGAGAGAGGTAAGGTGAACCGCACCTCAGTTTTTTCGACTATAGATTTGGTTCCTACCTTACTGCAAATTACGGGTACAAAGAATCCACAAGGTATACAATTTGATGGGGAGTCTTTACCTGAAGTTTTGCTCGGCAAATCTTCTGAATCTAGAAAATCGGCTTTGTTTTTTAGAAGGCCACCGGACAGGGATGCTTTTTATGGTGACAATGACTTGCCCGATCTGGCAATGAGAAAGGGCAAATGGAAGTTCCTCTGTGAGTATGACGGTTCAGAGGTTGAGCTCTATAATTTAGAGGACGATAGAGGAGAAAAAGAAAATCTCGCTCAGACGAATGATATAATTGTTGCTTCGATGAAGGATCAGGTCATTCAATGGCACAAGTCTATGCTGCCTGATAGCGGAGATAAGTTAGTCAAGAAAAAGTAAATATTGAGATTATCTGGTAGTGGAGGGCGATTAATTAAAGAGGGAAACTTATTTTTTTAGCGTGTTAATTCAATAAAATATCGTGCATGTCTTGGCCTTAGGTCTTATTATTAGATTTAAATTAATAATCTTCTTTAATCGCTACTTTATGAAAATTTTTCTTTTTGGTTATTTCCTTTTTGTTTCATTGCCAGTCATTGCTCAGCAAGAGATTGATGCTGTGGTCGAAGGGAGAAAAGCTTTTGAAACTTACGGATGCACAGTCTGTCATTCTATTGATAAGGCAGACAAGTCATTTAAGACAGGTCCAAACTTGTATGGTCTTTTTCATACTAATCCGAGGAACCGTGAAGTAGTGAGTGCTGCATCGGGAATAAAGGTAACGGTAAAAGCTGACAAGAATTACTTCATGACTTCAGTGCGTAAATCTTGGGACGTGTTGGCGGTTGCTGAATCTGGTCCGACTAGGGGGAATCCATTTCCAAAGATAATGCCAATGTATGCGAAGGAAGTGATTCCCGATCAGTCAGTTGAGTATATATGGCATTTTTTACGAACCCTTTCACCAAAGGCTCAAGCAGGGCCTTCTATTGTTAAGCTTAAGCAACAAAACAAAGAGGAGCCGAAAAGTTTATTAAAGATTCCGAATGAGATTTTAGTAACAAACCGTACCCGAGTTGTTCGAGCGCCTGTCCGTGAATCTAGCGGGCGTGCTATTCATGTTGGTTTCCCAAATGGAATGAACTATACCTTTGATCCTCGAGTATTGTCAGTACGTAATATTTGGGCGGGCGGATTTTTAAATCTTACCCAAGAACGGTCAGGTCGAGGCAGACCAGGATCTTCCAGGGGCCAGGGGAATAGGGTATTTGTTCGGAGTGGGGGCATTTTGCAGCCAGTAACCAAATCAGGAAATGTCGTTGATTTTGAATTTAAAGAGCCTGATGTGTTGAATTATCCAGCCATTGAAAAGTGGCTCTGGGAAGATCGTGATTTCCTTGAATTGCTAGATTCTGTAGACGCTGAATTTAAGGGGCACAGAATTGATTCCTCCACAGGATCTCCTGTCTTTGTTTTTCGTGTCGGTCAAAACAAAATGAGTCAATCTGTGAATCTCACTGATGATGGCAGGATTGAGTTAGTTCTTAGTGGATCTTTAAAAGAGAATCAAAAATTCAAATTAGCTAAAGCGGGTCTCACTGACCTAAAAGTTGAAGGAGGTAAGTTAGGTGAGAATGAATGGATATTAGACCCTGCAGAAGAATTAGAATCTTATAAGTTCTCTGCAAAATTATCGGGAGGATTAATAGCAAGGCCCATTATCGGGAAGGAAGAGGATTGGAGCGAGCAGCCACTCAAAACAAATACTGATAAATTGGGTAGGCAAAAGATGGAAGTGCCGGCTGGATACTCATCTGAAAATTGGGAATTCCCTAAGGACTTATATGGAAGAGAGCAGTTGTTCGAGCCTACTGGAATTGCGGTAGCAAAAGATGGGACTATTGTTGTTGCAACAAGGTCAGCAGGTATTTGGCGCATTCGTAATGGTAAGTGGTCATTGTTTGCGGAAGGCACTTATGAGGCTCTAGGCGTGTCAATCGAGGATGGAAAAGGTGATCAGTTTGTAGTCATGCAGAAGCCAGAACTGACACGGATCAGTGATACAAATGGAGACGGACGAGCAGATCAATTTGAGACGGTCTGCGACGATTATGGGTTCCATGCAAATTATCACGAATATGCTCATGGCCCTGCCCGTGATAACGATGGGAACTACTATTTCACCTTAAATTTATCTCATGGGGGGAATGAACGTACTTCATGGAGAGCAGGAGGACCATACATGGGTTCGATGGGAGGTTATCGTGGCTGGGCATGCAAAGTGACACCTTCGGGTGAGTTCATACCTTATGCGTATGGGTTAAGGAGCCCTGCCGGGATTGGCGTCGATCCAGAAGGGCGTCTTTGGTACGCTGAAAATCAGGGAGAATATGTGGGTTCTTCGAAGGTAGTGCCTCTTGAAGAAGGTAAGTTCTATGGTCATCTATCAGGCCTTGTCACTCTTCCTGGAAAAATGAAGCCGGATTCTCCGGAGCTGAAGTTTGATAAATGGAAAGATAAAATCCGTAAAGGAGCTGTGTGGCTTCCACATGGGAAAGTCGCTAATTCTCCTGGGCATCCGACTTGGGACACTACAGGAGGAAAGTTCGGATCTTACGGCGGGCAGATGTTCATTGGGGACCAGACAATGTCTAATTTATTTCGAGTCGTTGTAGAAAAAGTCGAGGGAGTTGATCAAGGATGTGTTGTCCCTTTTGCGCGTTTTTTTGCTTCTGGGGTAATGCGGCCTGTGTTTTTACCTGACGGGAGTTTGCTGATTGGTCAGACTGGCCGTGGTTGGGGGGCTTTTGGAGGTCAGCAAGGAAGCTTGCAGAGAATAATCTATGATAAGAAAACGATCGCCTCCGACATCCTTAGTGTAAAAGCTGCTAAGAATGGGTTCATGATAAATTTAACTCAGCCGATCTCAAAGGATTTGAGTTTGGATGAATTGATCAGCTTCGTGAAGATTGACTCTTGGTTTTATACGAACACTGGCCGCTACGGTTCTCCTGAACATGATAGGCGCGAGGATAAGATTGAAGAGGTGTTCGTAGCGCTTGATAGAAAGTCCATTCAATTAATTTTAAAGGAATTTGAGGGATCACCTCGTTGGCTTGACCGGATCTATCATATTCAGTTCAAAGAAACTCAGAGGATTTTTTCAGGCTTGCCAGTGAAGAGTAATCTCAGAGCGTATTTTACGTTGAGATCAATACCTCAGTAGTCGGATTAGGTTTGAATAATTTAATGTGGTTGTTCATTTTACATTCATATTGATCGTTTAATTATTTAAGATAACCCCACTGCTGGATGCCCTTTCGTTTGATAGTTTTTCTATCGGATGGTAGGGCATCTTTTTTTTACCATTATGCGATCTCCTTGAGAGGTATTATGAGTAGAGTGCCTCTATCAAGTAAGAGGCAGAGGCTTCCCATCACTTATGGGCAAGGGACGACCCAAGCGATCGGTGATTGTCGTTTTATGATGGATGCCGAACGCTTCGAAAATAGTTGCATGTAAATCGGCGGGGCCGCATGCATCTTCTGCAGGCTCAGAACCTGACCTATCGGATTTACCATAGACTTGCCCTCCACGAATACCGGCACCTGCGAGTGCAATCGAATAACAGCTAGGATAATGATCGCGTCCGGCACTGCCGTTTATTTTTGGGGTTCTACCGAATTCAGTGAGGAACACGACCAATGTATCATCAAGCATGCCTCGCTCGCTCAAATCATCGAGTAATGCTGCAGCTGGCCTATCAAACGCAGGGAGCATAGTGTTTTTTAATCGGTTAAAGTTATCGGCGTGTGTATCCCAGTGATCTCCCTTGGATCCGTTAAGGTCTCCAGCTGAGCAGGCAACCGTAACGATGGGGACTCTTGCTTCAATTAGGCGCCTTGCGAGCAACATACTTTGACCGCAGATATGTTTGCCGAATTTGGAGTGGACGGAATCAGGTTCAAGATCAAGATCGAATGCCTTACGTACTGCTGGGCTCATGAGCATGTCAGTTGCCAGGCCCTGAAAGTGTTCCAGATCATTTATTGCTGGTCCTGTCCCAGAAAATTGATTAAGACGACTCAGGAGACCGAGTCTTGAACTGAGCTTCTGGCGGTCAATGGCTTCTTTAGGATTAATTCTTG
>JABGYE010000402.1:0-4144 GCA_018675395.1 Akkermansiaceae bacterium | reverse complement strand
TTTCTCTTTTATCAACTTTGGATCAATACTGGATTTTTGAAGATCCTTTAATCTGACCCTTAATTCATTAAGTTTATTCTCAGATTCATCCGGTTGTAATTTCGCTAGACTCAAAAGACCCTCAGTAACACCATCGACAATGAGTCGTCTACTAGTGTATCCATCCACAAGGTTTCTTCTGTGCCAGAGACCACTATTAATTGTATCTAGCGAAGTGACTCTGGCATTTCTAGAAATCTCCTTAGAACCGCTATAAATGCGCACCTCAGATAAGGCAAGCATGGGTCCACCACTGCCCTTTGGATGATTTAATTTGGTTGCCTCAAGTCTAAGATAACGACCCCTCTTTGTATCAATATCAAAAACTGCCGGATCCACTCCCGGATTCGTATAATCAGAATCCGTTTCATCAATGATGGCGTCGGCACCAGTCATGTCCTCGCGATCACTCAGTAAAATTTTAAACCTTTCTGGAAAACCAAATCCCGGTGTGTCTTTGTGAAAGTCCGTAGGGCGGGCGGGATAAATAACAACTTTATCGATTGATTGAATTTCAGGCAGTTCAATTTGTACCCACTTCCGTGTGCTAATCTTTTTGGCAAATGCGCTATGATATCCATTCGTTTTACTTTTCTCACTAGCAATTAATGACTCTAGGGAATGTGTCCCATAAATACCATCAATGAGATTAGACTTTCCCCACCGCTCTTTAGCCTCAATGCTATCCAAAGCTATCACTTCTTTAGCTCCCAATAATTCTTTGTCGGAAATGACTGCCATTTCCCCCATGGCAAATATCCAATCATTTGTTTCAGGCTGCCCCTTCATACGACGGCTCCAAAGTTTAGTTGCAGTTAAACGAACATAACGCGCTTTGGACCCATCTCCACTAAGGAGCACTGGCTTTGATCCTGGTCTTGGAAAATCAGAACCAGTATTATTAGCAATTATTTTTGAATCCTTGAATTCAGAATCAGTAGAAATTTCCAAGCGAAAACGGTGAGGAAAACCAAAATCCGAAAAACCATACTCATCAGCACCGGCTAAAATAACGCTACTAATTTTTCTTTGAGAGCCCAGATCGATTTGCACCCATTTCATTGTTCCCTGAACCGAAGCTACCTGACTATGGTATCCATACCTACTTGACCGGCCTTTCTGGTCACCTTTTGCAGCTTTGAGCTTATTCTCTATGGACTCAATTTGATTCTGAAGAGCAACAATTTCAGGACTGCGGCTAGCATCGATTTTCTTTTTATTCTCAGCAATACCTCGCTCTATCTCTTTTTTCTTTTCTCTAAGATCTTGCCTTTTCAACGCAATATCGGGCTTCATATCATAGGGACGATCAGCACGATCCAAAGCCGCAAACACTGACTGTAATGAATAATAGTGCTCCATAGTCACCGGATCCCTTTTGTGATCATGGCACTGAGCACATTGAGCCGTGAGAGAAGTAAATGTATTCATCGTTGTGGTAACCATATCATCTCGGTCCAAGTGACGAGCCACTTTCCCATCAATTTTGGTTTCCGGGACCTCAGCATGACCAATAAAATCCCAAGGACCAGCAGCTATGAATCCTGTAGCAACGATACCGTCTACCGTATCCGGCCAAAGAATATCTCCGGCGATCTGCTCCTTAATGAAGCGAGAATATGGTTTATCCTCGTTGAATGCACGAATGACATAATCCCTATAAGGCCAAGCATTGGGCCTTGGCTTGTCTTTATCATAACCATGAGTCTCACCATAATGAACCACATCCAACCAATGCCTCGCCCAGCGCTCCCCGTAACGTGGAGAAAGGAGCAGCTCATCCACTAACTTCTTATAAGCACTAGGATCAGGATCCTTAATAAATCTATTAACCTCTTTGGGAGTTGGAGGCATTCCCCACAAATCAAAGTAGAGCCGGCGAATTAAAACTCTCCGGTCCGCTTCCTGGGACATGAACAATCCTTGTGCTTTTAATGTTGAAACAATGAATCGATCGATCGGGTTAGCCTTCTCTACAACTGGCAACTTGATGCCTTTCAAAGGCTCCCAGGACCACCAACCCTCCTTGACCTTCTCCTCAGCAAATGATCCCGATATCAACGCGAAAGCTGTAATTATTACAACAATGTCTGAGCATTTTGATAACATTTGATCCAAGAAAAAGTAGCGGTAATTGAAATATCTAATTATTATCTAATTATTAGTGAATTTAGGAGAAATATAAATTATTTTCTTTGTGCCCATTTCTGGATCAAATCTGTAGGCGCACCAAACTGAGGAGGAATCGGGAAATTAGGGTCAATTGCGTCATCAGAGTGTCTCTCCTGCCAATGTTTTATATCCAGTTCGAAAGATTCTTTTGCACTGAATATTGTCGGCGAACTCTTAAAAGGATCTGACTTATTTATCCTCACTACAACCAAGTTCAGGTCACCCATTTTCAATATTTTTGGAGGAACAATCCAATGTCCGAGTTTACTCTCTTTTAGCTGTGTACCATTAAGGTAAACAGCAGAACCAGGGACCGATTCCCATATAAAAGATCGCTGGATGTCAGGTAACGCTTCAGGAACTCGAATTAATGTTCTTAGGTCTAGGTGCTTTGTGGTAATCGATCTTGAAGAATGGAAATTTCCTCTGACGACCCAACCTTCCTTTGATCGGCGCAGATCGGGATTCACTGGCAGTTGTTCTGAAATTAATTCTCCAGTCGCCCACCGAGCAGCATTAAATAGGAACCGCTGAAAATATGAGTCGTTTTTATTTTCAAAAAGGCTCAACAAAGTGGCACATGATCTTCCGCTATCGGTTCTGGCAAAGGACCAGGCAAGTAACTCGGTAGATTCTTTACTATCTGTTTTCCCATAAAAAAGAGGAACGACTCCCTTATCTATTGCGAGGATATCTGAACCACTTTCTACTAACCATTCATTACTCTTATATCCTGAAGTCAAAGGATGCTTTGCTTTACTTTTGGCCCATTCAATTTTCTGGATTCCCTTTTTGTCAGGCCCTTCATCGACACCAAACACACCACGCTTAGTTGCAATGCAAGATTTTCCTGTTCCTATCACAGGTTTTGCCGCGGCCACATGATCTTGAATTAATTCATTTACCTTCTCATCCTTAATATCATCAGCCAACAAAAGACAATCTGCATTAATGATGTCATTCATTCCTTGTCCTGTATCTGACTCCACATAATCGACACGAAAATCAGCATCAAAGAAACGCCTCGCAAAACTATTCCATTCAAGGACCCTTTCGGATGAGGAAACAATAACTAGATGGGGTCGCTTATCATGCGTGAAACTGAAAGGCTGACCTCCAATTATTTGATTGCTTGTTATAGTAGAACAAACATTCTCTTCAATGTGTCTAATTACCAGATCAAGGCCTGTGAAATGGCTAACATAAGGCCATTTTCTAGGATTATACATCACATCAGTTCCGTCCCGCAAGAGAACCGTGTTCATTCCACATCTTACCATTTGGCGCAAACCAAATGGCCTACCAAGGACACACATGTTAGTATGCACACCAGCGAGAATGACATGCTTAATCTTATTATTCTTTAAAATATTCCAAACCACATCCCCTTCAGAAGCTACAAAGTCTTTTGCCAATATTTCAAGGGTCGGGGTCTGGCTAAGCCATGGAGTCCCCGGATTACGTCCTTCAGCCTTTAACCGCTCGGCCCATTGCTGATTCTCAAACTCGCCTTCGTCTTCTCCCCCATCTGACTGATCTATCGGATAAGAAGCTTTTTCCTCTCCAGGTATACGATGACACCATGAAGAAATTTCCTTTGGCAAGTCGGAAGCCACTGGGACTGCTAATGCTCGTTTCCTTGCATCATGATCCTTATAGTTAGGCATGCAGTCACTCGGAGAATGAATGATCGTGACTCCAAATTTCCTGAGGGATTTTATAACTTCATTTAATCGAGGAGCAAACTCATTAACTCTGCGAACGGCAGTGATCGAATGGTGAGAGTCCCACATATCACAAATGACAATAGCCACTTCACTAGACTTCCATTCGACCTTTTGCCAACTATGAACAGAACGGACACTATTTCTTAAAGTAAGATTCAAAGTTTCTGCGTTAAGGTTCGTAGTAATAATGCCAATCAAAAGAAAAT
>JABGYE010000400.1:0-2520 GCA_018675395.1 Akkermansiaceae bacterium | reverse complement strand
TGGTCTTTTAGCGACTATATTTATTTACGTCTTAGTTGCGAACTGGTTTGGTTTGTTGCCTGGTGTTGGAACGATTGGGTTCGAGGACTCTTCAGGACATTTTAAGCCGATTCTGCGTCCGGCCACGGCCGATGTGAATCAAACTTTGGGAATGGCTATCTGTTTCATGCTCCTTTGGTTTTACCTTACCATTAAGGAGACTGGAGTTTGGGGCTTCATTAAACATACATTCGCGGCGCCTGGTGATGTGATCGGGGCAATGCGCTATGTCTTGGCACCCATTTTTATGTTTGTTGGAGCAATCGAAATAGTCTCAATTTGCTTAAGGCCGGTATCACTTTCATTACGGCTCTTTGGTAATGTTTTTGCAGGTGAGAACCTGCTCCATTTGATGGGTGCTATGGGAGAAAAATTTGGAATGGGTCCTATCGTTGAGTTCATTTGTGCTATCATTTTACCGTTGCCGTTTTATTTCATGGAGCTTCTGGTAGGCGTCTTGCAGGCTATGGTATTTGCACTTCTTTGTGCTGTTTATATTCAACTTTCTACGAGTCATGGGGAGGAAGACCATTAAATTTTAAATCAATCTTGGCGTTGTGACCATGCGTGTCAGTGGGTAACGTCCAAAAATAATAAAACATAAGTAAAAAAAATAATAAAATGACAATGGAACTATTACCACTATTAGCAGAGCTGACAGGCTCAGTGAGTTTGGGTTTAGCAGGAACAGGTGCCGGAATTGGTGTTGGTCTTGTGGGACTCGGTGCAGCGCAAGCAGTTGGGCGTAATCCAGGCGCATTCGGTAAGATTTTAACCATTTCGATTGTTGGGATGGCTCTTGCGGAAGCGATTGCGATTTACGGTTTGATCCTTGCTTTCCAAGGCAATTAAAATTTGTATTTTAAATAGGTCCGCCGCACTTCAAAGTGCGGCGGACCAGATACAAAGAACTAAGAAAATTAAAAATTATAACCTGACCTTGCGATGAACTTTATTAATCAGTCCATAGTAATGCTCGCTTCTGCCGAAGGATCGGAAGAAGGTTCTGGGAGTATTCTGGAAACTTTAGGTGTGCATTGGACGAAATTATTTGCCCAGGTCATTCTTTTTCTAATTGTTTTTTTGGTTCTGAGAAAATTTGCCTTTGGGCCTGTTCGTCAAATCCTAGATGAGCGCAAAGCACGGATCGCGGAGGGCGAGGAGAACCTCAAAAAAATAGCCAAGGACCTTGAAGACGCTGAAGTCAAGAAGGGGGAAGTTATTTCTGAGGCAAATTCTAAGGCCGAGCTTTTGATTGGTGAGGCCAGAGAAAGTGCTGAGGTCTTAGCGGAAAAGAAAAGAGAAGAGGCTACGAAGGAAGCTTCTGCCATTGTTGCCAAGGCTCATGAGGCAGGCGCATTGGAACAAGAGCAACTTCGCACTGAATTAAAGCGTGATGTGGGCAGACTCATCATTGATACGACTACTAAGGTCACAGGAAAGATCCTCAATGATGATGATCAGGCGAAAATTAATGAAGAAACGTCTTCGCAGGTCTCATTATAAAAACATTTTTTATCCATTTTAATTACTAAGCAATGAAGGTCACCAAAGATGCAGCTCGCTCCGCGCGACAGCTTCTCCGTCTCAGCCACAAGGACGGGATCTTGGATCATGATCGGATCAAAGAGATAACTGCTAAGGTTTCTGAGGCAAAGCCTCGCGGCTACCTTGCCATTCTTCAGGAATTTGGCAGGCTCGTTCGTTTGGATGTGGAGCAGCGTCAGGCAGTTATTGAGACTGCGACTGAACTCGGAGCGCAGGCAGGCAATGCCGTGATAGAAGATTTACGCCGCAAGTATGGCAGTACTTTAACTGCTGAATTCAAGGTCAATCCGGACCTACTCGGTGGAATGAGAGTCAAAGTCGGCAGCGATGTCTGGGACGGTAGCGTCAAGGCTCGACTCACGGAACTTAAAAATAAACTTTAACTAATTCAAAAGAACTAAACAAAGAGGAAACTCAAATGAGCAATATCCTACAGGAACTCGAAACACAAATTGCCGAACTTAAAACGGCAGTCACTAAATCAAATGTCGGAGTCGTGCGCCAAATCGGTGACGGAGTCGCTAAAGTCGAAGGGCTCAGTGATGTCATGCTCAATGAGATGATTGAATTTCCCGGTGGCCTTTATGGTCTGGCTCTGAACTTGGAGGAGACCGAAGTCGGTTGCATCCTTCTCGGTGAAGGTCTCGACATTAAAGAAGGCGATGAAGTAAAGACTACAGGAAAACTCTTGCAGGTTCCTGTAGGTAAGGAGCTATTGGGTCGTGTTGTGGATGCTTTGGGCCAGCCCATAGATGGGAAAGGCGAAATTACTGCCAAGGAAAATTACCCAGTAGAGAAGATTGCCCCAGGCATCATTCCTCGGAAATCAGTGAGTCAGCCTCTGCAGACAGGAATTGCGGCGGTAGATGCTATGATTCCGATCGGAAGGGGGCAGAGGGAGCTCATCATCGGGGACCGTCAGACAGGAAAAAC
>JABGYE010000345.1:0-6169 GCA_018675395.1 Akkermansiaceae bacterium | reverse complement strand
CCTATCCGGAAAACCAAAGACGGATGACTCGAAGTCGGCACTGCTTTCAATGGGGGAGGAGCTGCATTGAAGCCCTTGAAAGAAATTATCAAATTGATTCCACAAAAATCACCCAAGGAAAAAGAAAAATAATTAAGCAAGATCCAAAGGACCACCCTGGCTTAATTTATGTTCTCCAAATCCTTTTATATGATGCCCAAATCCGTGAGCCAATGCCATTAAGAGTCTGTTATGATTAACTCCTGGAAAATGAAGCGAGCGACCCATCTTAAATCCGAGTCCGCCGCCGAGGAGGGTGAACGGAATATTTTCAAGCGTGTGGTTATTACCTTTACCAAGCTCATTGACCCACATAATCGTAGTATTATCAAACATATTGCCCTCACCACCAGGCTCGGGAGTTTCTTTAAGGCGCTTACAAAGATATCCCAACTCGCCCGCAAACCACTTGTTTATTTTAAGTAATTTATCCTGAGCTGATTTGTCCTTGTCAGGCTTGTGTGAAAGAGAGTGGTGTCCGTCATTGACCCCTAACCATCTCATGCGGGCCTGCCCCACTGACCGCATAAACTGGAGCGTTGCAACGCGCATCATATCATTAGCTAATCCATTAACCAATAGATCAATCTGCATCCGGCTAATCTTTGGGGTATTGTCATTTGCGAGTTCGATATTGGGATCAATCTCAGGTTGAGGATGAACTGTGCTGGATTCTTTTTCAGCTTCGATCAGGCCTTTTTCGACCTGACGGACCAGATTCATGTGTTCCTCCAGCATGCCCTTATCCTCTTTAGCAAGCTTGACTGAAACTGATTTAAGGTCAGCCGCAACATCATCCAATATACTGACAAGACTTTCTCTATCCTTCATCTGTCCATACATTTTTTGCAACATCTGATGAGGATCATCGATCGGAGCAATTGGCTTATTGGATCCTGCATATGACATCCGGGTCCATGGATCTGCCCTGTTTGGAACAGCTACTCCAAATTCAAGAGAACCGAACCTTGTTTTTGTTTCCTTACGTGATTGTAAAAAATTAGCAATTTCCTGATCAATGGAAATACCACTAGCCCAACCAGCAGGAGTGTGACCTCCTCCCTGAATGTTGCCACGATGAAGCTTTCTGGCCGTTAACAAACAGCTGATGCCTTTCATGTGATCGTCCCCATCTCCGCCGACCTTATTGTGCACACCCTTAAGGGTTAGTAAGGAATCTTTATATGGAGCCAACGGCTCCATAATCGACTTAAGATTAAATTCATCTCCACTAGCATCAGGCCAAAAATCGTTAGGCAAAGTACCGTTAGGAGAGAACATAATAATGAGTCTCTTTTTCGGAGAAGAATCACCCTGCGCCTGAAGACTAGGCAATCCATAAAGAAATGAAAGCGCTGAAGCTGAAAGCCCAAGATCCTTAAGGAAAGCCCTGCGTGATAACTCGTTCATAATTCTTCTTGTTTGATTCCTTCAGTAGAAGCTAAACATAAAATCTCAACGATCAACTCTTTACAACTAAAATTCGATTTCACGAAATGGGCGTGTAAATCATCCACTGCATTTTTACCGTAGGCTTGAATGGGCTGCTTTATCATATACTCAAAGAGGTTCTGAATGAAATTTTTCTGTGCATTTGAATCATTCGCGATGAATTGAGCCAAACTGTGTGAACCCCGTAAATCCACTAGATTTCCTGCCCTTGTCTCAAACTGCGTAAATGAATCCACTCGCTTGTTGTTTTCAGTGTCTCTCCAACGCCCAATACCATCATAATTTTCAAGACTAAATCCAAGACTATTAATAATTTCATGACACGCCATGCAATTGGAATCTTTTGTCACATGAGTAATTTTTTCACGCATACTCAGACTAGGATCAAGCTTCTGATTTTCAAAAGAAACCGCCTGCGGAGGTGGCTTGAGCGTCCTTCCTAGTATATGCCTAGTCAGAAACACTCCACGGTGCACCGGCGAACTATTATAAGCATAGGAGAAATGGCTGAGCAAATAGGGGTGCGTTAACAGACCTGACCTTTCTGTCTTTTTAAAATCAACCCGCTTCATTTCATCACCTTCGACTGACTTTCCATAGACTCCAGCAAGTCCCTGGTTCAGGTAAATATAATTCGAAAGCAAAAGATTTCGAAAGTCCGATTTTTCGCTCCATACAACATCTTCAATAAACATATTCATCGAGCGTCGAAGATCAGATATCTTATACTCATCAAAATCAGGATAGACCTTATCTTCCTTCATCAGGTCACGTTCCAAATCCAAATCAAGCCAATGATAGAAAAAATCAATAACCTTCGATCTTGCCTTTGCATCCTCAAGCATTCGCTCCGCCTCAGATCTAATATAATCCTGGTTAGATAATTTCCCCTCACTCGCAGCCGCAATTAATGCATCATCCGGAATCGAATCCCATAAACCAAGCGCCATTCTAGATGCGACCTGATATGACGGCGCCTTACCACCAGGCAACTGAGGGTACAAGAAGTGGGGAGATTTTATGGCCAATAAAACGACACGCTTCACTGCAACCTCTGGAGACTCAGAATCTGCAAAGATACGATTAATGCTTTGCTCCTTCTCCTGCTCAGTTAATGGACGTCTATATGCTCTTTCCAAAACTCTCATTGCTACTGAAATTAGCTTCTCAGTCTTTTGAGGATCATCCTTTGATTTGACGCCACTAATATGCCCCAAGATCGAATCGACTTGCTCCGCAACATCTAATGATGCCCTAGTAACTGCCGAGAGCCATTCCTTGGATATATCGGATCCCCTCTCATACCCAAGGCTCCTATCATCAGGAGGGAAGCTTGTCTTCGCCAAGATCAACTGCTCCCCTTTCCTTGTTGATAATTGATCTCCTGCTGGCACCGACCATACTCCGTTCGGAGGCAACCACTCGAACCTGATAGCACCTGTACTTTCCTTATATTTGAAATAATCAATTCTTATAGGGTATTCTCGCCCTCCCTGCAGAAACACACGAGCAGTCTCAGTCCTACTCTTATTACCAGAACTGACCCACGCATCGATCAGTGGTGGGTTACTTTCCTTACTCGCATCGTCCCTATAATTTTTATCTCCCGCCTTAATATTCACATTAAGGTAAAGCCTGGCACCATTTGGGGTAGTCAATCGCATGCCATAAAATCCCGTACTCTCAGCCCTCAGTGAACCTTCCCAAGCAATAGAAAACTGCTCAGCCTTGATTCCTTCTAACGGCGATTCTGACCCAAAATCAAAATCAATCTTATGATCGATTCTCCTCTTTTTTAGAGAATCTTTTTTATTCATCCCTTTGGAATTATAATAAGAAGCATTTAGTCCTGACTCTGGGACCGGTTCATCTGATCCTGATTGACGAAAAAGATCGCTTACCGATTCACGAAACTGACGATTCGTTAAATGGCTCAACTCAATTCGGGGAGGTGAATTACGCAAACGCGCCTGTGGCGAATAAAATGCATCGAAAATATACTTGGCAACTTGAGCCGCATCATCTCCAATACACAAATCAGGATCATCATCAGGCATGCTCTTAATGACATACCTCGTCAATTTGCTTAAGGACCAATCACCGAACATCGCCTCCTCATATTCCCCCTTCACTCCTTCACCTTTGTCACCATGACAAGAAGAACACTGTTTCAAATAAATTTGCTTCCCTGGCCCGCTTACCTCTAAAGAATAGCAAAAGGAACCTGCACAAAAAAATAAGAGCAACTCTATCGTTAGTTTATGAACTCTATTTCTTTTCAAATTCCTCATTCCTTACGATCAAAATAAAACAAAAACACTTTAACGTCGCTAACAAAAATTAAATAACCCCGCCAAATCTCTTCACTCTTTACAAAAAACCGTTTTTGCTCAAAATTCACTCAAATCATGAAATCTTTATTGCCTTTATTTTTATTATTATCCCTAAACTTAACTACCCTTGCGGAGGATACTCGATGCTATGAGATGCGAATTTACACTGCCAATGAAGGTAAGCTTGGTGAACTAAATGCAAGATTTGAAAATCACACGTGCAAACTCTTTGAAAAGCACGGACTCACTAACGTTGCATACTGGGTGCCTACCGACAAATTAGACAATCGTTTGATTTATGTCATCAGTTCACCGGACAGAGAAACACACAACAAATCATGGAAAGCTTTCCTGAATGACTCTGACTGGAAAAAAGCCTATAAAGCCTCCGTCAAAGATGGTGCTCTCGTAGCTAAGATCGATAGCACTTTCTTGAGAGCCACTGATTACTCGCCAGAAATAAAATCCGTTACCTTTAAACACCCTCGCGTCTTTGAACTGAGAACCTACGTGACAGCTAAGGACCGCCTCAAGAATCTGCACGCCAGGTTCCGGGACCATACTTGCGCAATTTTCGAAAAACATAACATGACAAACGTTGCATACTGGACCCCGATCGATGTGGACAAAGGTAGAGACAATACGTTAATTTACATTATTTCCCACAAAAGCACTGACCAATCAAAAAAGAACTGGGGAGCTTTCATTGGTGATCCAGCATGGAAAAAAGCCCGCGCAGCCTCAGTCAAGGACGGAAAGATCCTTGCCAAAGCGCCTCATAAGGTCTTCATGAATTCAACGGGCTACTCTCCAATTCAATAATCATTTTTGATTGTCTTAAGTAGAAAACGTGAGCTAGGAGGAAGAAACTCTATTCCTCGATCAAGGCCCCTTCATCATCCCATTCCTTTTTAGAAATTAGCTGGTCTCTCTTGAAGATCATCTCTGACTTCTTCTGCCCATCCTCATACCATTCCCACATGGCTCCATCCTTCTTCCCGTTCTTCCACAGACTCTTTGATTGCTGCTGGCCATTGAAGTACCAATTCCGCTGCAACCCCTCTCGTTGACCGTATCTGAGGGTCACCTCTTCTGCTTTCTTACCATTGGTAGACAGCCTGTAAACCTTCCCCGAAAAGGACGTGAACGCGTCCGGCTCATAGTAAATTCCATCCCGCTTTTCTAAAGTATTAATATTAACAGAACCCTTTTCGATCAGTACCGGTTCCTCGTCTTTTTTATCGTACACATCATTGAATGAAAACGCAGGCACAACACTCAGGATCGTACCCGACAATGGGCCCTTTTCTGGACCAAAAGTCATCTTAGTTCCTGATTCTGGATCAGCGGAAGAGAACTTAAGAAGGCTGTGAACCTTATCATTATCAAAGACTTTGACGATTAGCCCATCAATCTTATAAGTTAAACCATCCTTCTCTTGTATTACCTTATCTCTCTTCAAAGAACCTAATTCCACTGTTCCATCAACTTCAAACTGGAACAGTGCAGTGACGGGCCAATCCGCGACTTGGACAGATAGTCTCTTGCCAATTATTTTCTCCGCCAAAGGGCTAGGAGGAAATTTCTCCTTAAGAAAATTCTGATCTTCTTGGGAAAGTTTACCTGGATGCAGTTTGAGGATTTTTTTATTTTTTGTCTTAAGTATCACTTCCGTATGATCTGCAAAAATTACCTCAGCATCAATTTTAGTTCCTAACGCAGAAGTCCATTCCCTATACTCTGACTTTGATTCCGACGGCTGCGCCAATGCACACTGAATGGTCAGCAAAGAAAAAACAGCAACCTTAGAATAGCGCGTGATTTCCATAGGAGGAATCTAACAATAAAAGAACTACCAAACCAATCACAAAATACATCCCAAACATCGACAACTTTTTCCAATCCCCACTTACCCTAGTTTAAGGCATTTCTATAAGCATCCATGATCTGCTTATTGTCACATTTTAGCCCCTCCAAAAAGGAAAGGATGTTGCGTGCTGATTGTTTTTCCTTCGGCACAGGAAAGTTGGCAATTCGAGCAAACATCCTGCTCTTTACACTCTTCTTATAGAGACCTTCAGTTGGGCACCCTGGCTTTTCGGCGGCAGACGAAAGCGTTGATACGAACTGGTTCCAAAATTGGATCTGCCCCTGAACTGATGGCGCCGCATCCTGCGCAGCATTGACTACAAGGAAGTGATAAGGGTTCATAGAAATAGTGCTTTTAAGCAACTGAAACCCTTTATCTTTTTGCATTTGAGGAGGGATCATATTAAAAACCACATGAGCAATAGTCGCATCCAGATAAGAACGGACCCCATAATTAACGCCCCACGCTAACCTCT
>JABGYE010000358.1:0-7770 GCA_018675395.1 Akkermansiaceae bacterium | reverse complement strand
TCGATGAACTTCGTCAGGTGTGATGTTTGAAATTCTTGCTTTAGTGTGGTCTCCGTCCGTAACGATCCCTGCCTGTGCTCCGGTCAATGAGATGGCTTTGCCTCCCATAGCATTAATTGCCATCGAGGTCAGAGCGATTGTCGTTTGCTCTCCTGTAGCTAAGAGAACATCCATTTCACGGTCCGTAGGCTCATGGTCTGGTGACACCTCATTCGCCATTTCAATGAGCCTATTAGTGACTCCGGCCATTGCAGAGACCACAGCCACGACCTGATGCCCTGCCTTTTGAGTTTCAAGGATTCGCGTGGCGACATTATTAATCCTTTCAGTGTTACCCACTGAAGTGCCTCCGTATTTCTGTACTATGAGTGACAAGTCCCGTTCTAATTAAAATTGACTGGCAACTATTGACAATAATTCAAAATATTAAAGTGCTAAAGTGAGTCTTATTGTAAAATATTCTCTTCCAGATATTCTCTAATTGCATCTGTATTTGCGGGTAATTTTTCTTTTTTAGGAGTGCGATCCCTGAGTTTTTCGAGGCTAGGATGCGTTGGGCTCTCATTGATTGCTTCGTTAATTGTTTCTGGGAACTTGGCCGGATGGGCCGTGGCTAGTATGATCGTTGTCTGATTATTTGCCATTTCATTAAAGCAGCAGGCCGTGTGAGGATCCGGTACATAATTAAACTGATCCTTGGCTTTACGTATATTTTCAATGATGCCCTCATCATCGGTTCGGGTAGCAGAGAATTCTCCTGCATTGAATTGGGGGATGACAACTTCGTTTCCTTTTTTGATTTCTTTCATTATCTCTGAGGCACTTTGGCCCTCTCCTTCGAGATGATAGTAAAGAAAACGTTCAAAGTTTGATGCGACCTGAATGTCCATCGAAGGTGCGAGAGACGGGTTCACTGTTCTCGGCTCGTAAATGCCTTCCGTAAATAAACGGAACAGTAAATCGTTTTGGTTCGTTGCGACTGTGAACTGTTTGGCTGGCAATCCCATCTGGCCGGCTAACCATCCGGCCAGAACGTTGCCAAAGTTACCGGTTGGCACAACGTAACGTACATGCCCCTTACTCTTATCGGGTAATTGCATGTATGCGTGAATGTAATAAATGCATTGGGCTAATATTCTGGCCAGATTAATGGAATTCACTGCTGAGAGACGGGCCCTTACCTTAAAATTGAGGTCTTCGAAAAGGTCCTTCACTATTCTTTGTGCGTCATCGAAAGATCCTTCAATGGCTATAGGAAAAATGTTATTAGATCCGGTGCACGTCATTTGGCGTTCTTGGATATCTGAAATTCTTCCATCCGGATACAGGACAAAGACTCGGGCACCTTCCTTGTCAGCGAGACCATGAATGGCTGCTGATCCAGTGTCCCCTGAAGTTGCTCCTAGGACGTTAATTGCTTTTCCTGTTCTTGCTATTTGTTCTTCGAACATGTTGCCAACGAGCTGAAGTCCAAAATCTTTGAAAGCGAACGTTGGTCCATGAAATAGTTCTAGCACGTATGTGTTATTGCTCAGTTCGATCAGTGGTGCTGCGTTTCCAGGATCTTCAAAACTTGAGTATGATTTTTCGAAGAGTTCATTGATCTGTTCTGCTGAATGATCATCGTCGAACAATTGAAAGAATTCTGTTGCCAGTTCAGGGTACCGCGTAGGCCCTTTTTCTAGGAGTCCTTGAATCGATGGGAGACTTTCCGGAACATAGAGCCCTCCGTCCGGTGCGAGTCCTGCGGCAAACGCATCAGTAAAATTAAGCGGAGGAGCCGAACCTCTTGTCGAAAGGAATCGCAAGGCTATTAAATGGTTTATTGTTCCAATGTTTCCACGCGTAGGAGTGTGTGTCCAGGCTCTACCGTGTCGAGTTCCAGTATGGATTTAAGTGCGGTCTGAACGGTTCCGTAACTGGCATCATGCAGGAGCAGTACAAGAGGAATGTGCTCTGTGGATGATTCCGGCTCAGGTTGAATTACTGAAAGTATTCCCACATCATTATTTGCCGTAATGGTTGCGATTTTTGCAAGTACACCTGGCCTATCAGCAACGCTCAATCGCAAGTAGTATTGTGAGATCGTTTCAGAAAGCGGCAGCACAGTGCCGAACTCTCCTTTTGGTACAAATCCAGTGCATCCTACCCGATTATTGATATTTTCCGCAGCGTCGGCCAGATCGCTGATCACGGCACTCGAAGTCGCGTCCTGTCCAGCTCCGCTTCCGTAGAATAATGTTTCCCCTACCACGTCGCCGTGCACGGCGACTGCGTTAAAGACCCCGTCCACTGAGGAAAGGATATGGTCTTTAGGGATCAGATTGGGAGAGACTCGGACCTCAATACGTTCATCGTTGTCTGCTTGCCTTATAACTCCTAGCAGCTTGATCTCATATCCTAAATCATTTGCGAAGGCGACATCGTCCAAGGAAATGTCCTCGATGCCCATCACCGAAACCTCTTCTGTCCTCAGCCATTGCCCATAGGATAACCATCCGAGAATGATGGCCTTATGACCAGCGTCCCAACCATTGATATCCAGTGAAGGGTCGGCCTCGGCATATCCCTTTTCTTTTGCCTCTTCGAGGGCTTCAGAGAATTCAATGCCTGCCGAGTTCATTCTTGTTAGAATATAGTTGGAGGTCCCATTGATGATCCCGTAGATCGATCCTATCCTGTTTCCAATGAGTGCTTCCTTTACCGCTTTGATGATTGGTATCCCTCCTGCAACGGCTGCCTCACAGTAGAGTGGAGCATTTTGTTTTTCTGAAAGCTCAATCAATTCCTTGCCACGTTCTGCGAGCACTGCTTTATTCCCTGTGACCACGGCCTTCTTTGCATTTAGCGCTCCACTAATTAGCTTGAAGGCTTCGTCCACGCCTCCGATCAACTCCACAATGACATCGATGTTAGGGTCTTCGATTAATTCCTTCCAGTCCGCGGTGATTAATTCTTTAGGGACTTCGATGTCTCGTTTCCGGTTAATGTCCCTCACTGCAATCTTTGTTACCACGAGAGTCGTTCCGGTTCTCTCACTCAATAACTCCTGATTCTTGAGCAGGTTCTTGTACACGCCGGTTCCGACGTTACCTAGACCGGCAAGACCAATTCGCAATTGTTTTCCTTTTTCTTCCACTTCTCTTGTAAACGATGAGCACTATCCGGTTTAAGATGCTCATGTGCAAGCGATTCTGCTAGGCTTTGAGGATCATTCTGGTCAGTTCTATGATTTTGAATTAGAATCTGAATATGGCAAAGACTGCTCTACTACTGGATCCGGTATTTAAACGTCATGACACTGGCCCTGGTCATCCAGAATCGGTGGCCCGGTACCGCGCCATTACTGAGGCTCTTAATGAAGGAGGCATTCCTGAGAAGTGTTTAAAAATTGATCTGAGGGATGCGACAGATTCCGAGATCCTAGGCTCCCACACTGCTCAGTATTTAGACACCGTGAGGAAGGATATTTCCGAAGGTAAAAAAGAGTTAAGTACGGGTGACACGAATGTAGGCAAGGAATCATTGAAGGTAGCGTTGCAGGCTACAGGTTCAGTGCTCAACGCAATCGATAACGTTTTTGATAAAAAGTGTAACAATGCATTTTGTGTGGTTCGACCCCCAGGCCATCATGCCACTGCGGATCGTGGAATGGGTTTCTGCATTTTTAATAATGTGGCTGTCGCTGCTCGTTACGCCCAATCCAAGCACGGGGCTGAGAAAGTGGCTATCATTGATTGGGACGTTCATCATGGTAACGGGACTCAGGACATTTTTTATGATGACGATTCGGTCTTTTATTTTAGTATCCATCAGTCACCATGGTACCCAGGCACTGGTGCACACAATGAGACCGGTAAAGATAAAGGTGAAGGATCAACTATGAATCGGCCCATGCCCGCCGGTTCAGGGTTCAAGGAGTTGGGGCCTTTTTTCAGTGAAGACTTCATGGAGGCAATGAAAAAATTTAAACCTGATCTTGTTCTGATATCGGCCGGTTTTGATTCTAGGCTAGGGGACCCTCTTGGTCATTTCAGGCTCACTGATGATAATTTCATCGAGTTGACGAAGGTCCTCCTGGACATTGCTCATAAGTATTCGGATGGGAGGCTCGTGTCTATGCTTGAGGGAGGATACAATGTGGATGGGCTCGGGGAAGCTGTTGAGAGTCACGTTAGCCAGCTCATCAAATCCTAACTGTTAAAGTCTTCCAATGGATGATATGACTGCCCCTATTTGGGGGGCAGCCAATTATTATTTCTTTCTAACAATAGATAATCCCTAAACGGTATTAAGATGTTATTCATTTTTATTTATTAATAATTATCCAATGATTACTCAAATTATCGGCAGTTTCTTTCTGATTCTTTTTCTGGCCGGATGTGATGTTACGGAAAATCCCATTCTGGATTCTTCTGGTTTAGGACTCGAGGAAAGGGTCGCCGTGATGAACAAAATCATTGAACCTCTTTCCGAAGTCCCTTCAGAAATTCTGGACGCCCATTACATTGAGACTCGGATAGGAGATGAGCCATTTGATCGATTGGGCCCTTCTGATTTTTTGTTTTTTGCTTTAATTAAAGTGCCTAAAGAGGAGGCAAAGAAATGGTCGCAAAATTTAAAGGAGCCTTATAACGGAGTGACGCAATTTTCTTCTCCTGAAATTCCCAATAAATGGTGGCTAGCAAAAGAAAAGTTTATGGAACTTAGATTATATGAAACCAAGACTTATTTTGGGCGCTATAATGGCTGGATGGCTATTAATAATGCGAACGGCCTAATCTATGTTCACACCTACACCCAATAGAGATTTAAATGATGAGAATATATTCTACTATCGCCTTAATAGTTATTTCTCTATGTCTAACGAGTTGCCTAGATAAGAAACCCAGAGCGTTCTTTGCTGAAGATGGCATCATTGTCGGTGATGCAAAAAAAGTTGGCAAAGAAGATGTGTTTATTCCTATCTCTTTCAAGACGCAGATTGTGCATTCTGCCCAGATATTTCATGATGTGAAGTGGACTGAGAAGAATGGTGTGATTTATATAACTGCGATTTATAATGAGCCTCCTTTTTCAAAAAAAATAGATTATTCAGGAGGCATCGTTCTCAAGAATCCAAAATTACAAACGTATGAGCTTAAATATAAGGATCCAAATCCTGGTGGAGGCATTCACGACATTAGTGAAATTAAGATGCCCTAAAACTATTAGGATTTATTAAGAGATGAAAAAGATGAAAAGATTTTTAATATTTGTATTTTTATTTCCTGGCCTGCCTCTTTTTTGGCTTTGGTATACCTTTGTAGGGCCTGGTTACTGGGCCGAATACAAGGACATCAAGGCGGAGCTGGAAAAGATCCCTGAGCTTGAAATTAAGGAGTTAGGATATAATAAGGATATTACCCTTGAGGATATATGGGCTAATCTTCACGTTAAGGGGAAGGGGGATCTGACCGTTTATGGGCTTACTCGGGAATCCTTTGAAGAGCCAAAAAGTTTAGGTCTAGGTGCAATCGGAGGTTTTGATATTCGCTTTACTGGTAAGCAATTTATGGAAGTGACCAATGAAGCGGGGGATCGTGAATCTATCAAAAGCGACGTTTCTGGGTACGCGATATCAATCATTGGCGGCGCATTTTCTGAAATATTTCCATCTGATATAAAAAACGTACAAGGGTTAGTCAAAAATTACGATGGAGTATTAGAGGTTGTTTCAGAGTGGCCTGATGCAGATAACAAAAAATACTTACAAAGTGAGACGGGAAATGAATACAATTATTATACCGTTAAGACAGAGACTTAAGAGAAAAATTGAATTGACTTATTTACTTTGTAACGCAAAGTAAATACATGAAGATACCCCTCCTCGTTCTATCATTTTTTATAATTAACTCTTTTTTGATGGCTTATGGTTGCGATGAAAAAGAGCCAGAGAGAGGAACTGTTCAGTTTTTTGAGAAAATTTATGAGACTAAGATCGAAGGAGTGAAGCCGATTGAGGAATACTCTGATCCTGACCAGTTCTATACTGCAATTGCACGACAAGTGGGAATACCACAACTTGCATTCAAGGCCGTGGAGGAAATATTTGGATGGAAACAATCTGAAGAATTTCACCTTAACGCCATGGTCAAAGGGTCATCGATTGAGGATGATTGGGGAGTCATGGTCGTGAGGTTTAGCAAGAAAGTTGCTGAGCAAATTCGTAAGGATAAAGCAGCCGGAAAACCTATTTCCAAAGAAATAGCCAAAAATGCCATGGAGATGAAGTTTGTTGTAATTGATTATGACGGAAATATCTCTTTTCCTCAGGAGAAAAAGAACTCTCCAAAAGAAGAAAAACCCAAAGCTGAAGAGCCTAAGTAGTTTGAGTTTCTTCGATGATGTTTTTCTGGTTGAAAAACTCAAAAATAATAGGAGATTCTACGCCCATCTCGATGTAGATGCCGGCTTAGCTCAGTTGGTAGAGCAACTGATTTGTAATCAGTAGGTCGACGGTTCGAGTCCGTCAGCCGGCTCCACTTTCATAGACTGTATATACAGTTCAAAACAAGGCAGTTGTTTTAATTTACCTTTTCAGGCTAGTACGATTTGCTCAAAGTGACTACTATTTTGAACCTTTTTTGCACCCTGAACCTCCACCATGAATCGTGTATAACCTCTCATGATTCACTGCTCATGGATCCCCGAACAACTGACCTTGAATCAGGGGTCGGGGTGGGAGTAATCACCATTCACTGTACAGTGTATAGATCACTTTACTTTTACTTTTCGTAACTTGATAATTCCGGTATGGAAAAACACTTTTTTAACAAATCAGCTTGGTCCGTCGCATTCTTTATTGGCTGTATTATGACGATTGCCGCTATGGTCCCATCGGCCAATGCTGATCTGCTCGTCTACGAACCCTTCGACTACGCGGATGGGTCGACTCTCACCGGGCAGGGTGGCGCCTTAGGCACGACAGGCACATGGACGGCCCATGAAACTCACAATGGTGATTGGTATGTCCACGGGGAAGGCATCAGTGCGGATATTGTCGTCGCCCCTGGTCCGGTTCTTAACCACTTCGACGGGATTGTTGACAACCTGCCGACGTCGGGTAGTTATGTGGGCCTTCCCGGCCCGACGGATGTGGGCCGCGGTCCGGACGAGGATTTTGAAATCGGCCGCAACATGGATGCAAGTATCGCACTGGATCCAAGCGTGACCTCGAATTTCACATCCGACACCACCATTTGGATCAGCTACTTGTCGGTCAAGGCCTGGGACCGCAATGAGGAACAACCGAACTTGGTAATCGGAACGGACCCGGCGCCCAATGGATCCCGCGGCGACAATTATGGTGGCATAGGGAATGGGTTTAGTGGATTCGGAACTGGCGGTGGTCCTACTCGCAACAATCGGACCCGAGTTTATCCAATGTTTTACGATGCCGGCCAATATTTCAATGTGAACGGTTCAATTCCGAGCAATGCGTATAGTCAAGCCGCTTCCGAAGTGAGTGTAGCCGACAGTTTTGTTTGGCAGGAAAACGATACTGACGGAAATTTCGGCGCGCCAAATATTGTGATTGGCAAGATCCAGTGGGACGCCGACGCTGATGGGGAGGATATCATTACGGTCGTTCGTTTTCTGGAAGACGAGACCCTTGAAGAGGTGGAATTCGACGCCTTGGTTGCCGCCCAACCTAATCTCTCCAGCGCCAACTGGGACGCTGCCAACAAACCAGATCTCGACCAGAGCCAGCTTGACACAATAACATTT
>JABGYE010000178.1:0-4792 GCA_018675395.1 Akkermansiaceae bacterium | reverse complement strand
TTGCCCTCCTTACCTGAGCCCTGACCCTTGCCATGAACTCATCTAAAGCAAAAGGCTTAATTAAATAGTCATCGGCTCCGGCATCAAGGCCTTTAATTCTCTCAGGAATAGAATCCCTAGCAGTAGTAATAAGAACCGGGACATTTTTCTTAGCCTTTCTCAACCGAGAGAGTAGATCAAGGCCATCAATTTGAGGTAAAGTAAGATCCAGTATTACTAGTGAATACGGATTTTCAAGGGCGAGCCATAAACCTTCCTTGCCTTCACCCGTTTCATCAACGGCAAAACCGTCACCCCTAAGACGCTTAGCTAAAGCGTCTCTTAATGGCGCATTGTCCTCTACTAATAAAACTCTCAAGACTCAAAAAATTTAAATTCTATAAATTTTTATATCATTTAAATTCTTTAAACTAAATAAATTAGTTACAAGTAAACAAATATTAATGTGCACTATTTCTGAGCCAATCCCCATCTAATGGGCCTCATTATGCTCATCATTATGGTCAGATTCAGTATGACCATGAGGCTTGAACATTTTTTTTGTATCTTTCCATTCATGCTTATCACAAGAAGAGATGAAGTATGCAGCAACCATTGCAAAGATAATTTTTAGGAAGTCCATGTTCATTTGTAATTTTTACTGAATAGGAAAATCCGATAAAAGCAAACCCTTAAACCCCCTTTTCGGAAGGATCCCAAATGAATTTATGCAACTGCAGTTGAAAGGTTACATCTAGACGATCCCTTACTATCCAATCGACCATATCACTGTATTTGATTTGACCGAATACTGGCGAAAATATTACATTGCCGCAAAGCTCATTAAGCTTTTTGCTGATTAGCTTCTCCCGAGACCAAATGTAATCCTCCTCAGAACCGATAACGAATTTCACTTCATCTTTAGGTTTCAACAATTTGATGTTTTCATAACGGTTACTGTTAGATTCACCACTGCTCGGCGTTTTCAAATCCATTATTATATGAACTCTTTGGTCAATGAGGCTAATGTCACGATTTCCACTAGTTTCTATCAATACTGTTTTACCCGCATCACACATGTTAGCCATTAGCGGAAGGACTCCTTTTTGCAAAAGCGGCTCACCGCCAGTTATTTCGACAAGATTACAATTATAATCGTTCACCATTTCTAAAATATCGCCAATGGAATAATTTTTGCCTCCATAAAATGAATATTCCGTGTCACAATAATTGCACCGAAGATTACACCCCGTGAGCCTGACAAAAACGCACCTCTTCCCAACAAAACTACTTTCACCCTGAATCGATTGATAGATTTCAGTTAAACGAATTATCTCAGAAGAAGTCATATAGCTTTATTACTCCGTAACATTACTAATACTCAATTATTAAAGTTTTATAACTAATGGACATAAAGAAAGCAAAAGCAAGAGTCACCCAGCTTCAAAAAGAACTAAACCATCACAACCAATTGTACTACAATGATGGTACGCAATCAATCAGTGACGGCGAGTATGATTCCTTGATGAATGAGTTAAGGGGAATCGAAGAATTACACCCCACATTAAGAACTGACGATTCCCCTTCTCAACGCGTTGGAGGGGCACCATTAAAAGAGTTTAAGCAAATTAATCATCCCGTCAGGATGTTATCTATTGAAGACATACATGAGCTAAAAGAAGAAGAGCTTGCTGACACAAGCAAAAGCGCGGAACACAATCTCATTGAATGGCACAAAAAAACACGCAAAGCACTTCCTTCTGAACAAGATCTTTTCACCGTTGAGCCTAAAATTGACGGTGTTGCTGTATCAATCATGTACAGAAACTCTAAGTTAGAATATGCTGCTACTCGTGGAGACGGTGAAACTGGTGATGATATTACGCAAAATGTGCTGACAATTAAAACGATACCAACCTCGTTGCCGGATCAAGCACCTAGCACCTTTGAAATACGTGGTGAAGTTTTCATGCCAAATAGAGCGTTCGAAGAATTAAATGAAATCCGTAGTGAAGAAGGAAAAACAAAATTTATCAATCCTAGAAATGCCACCGCAGGAACGCTCAAACAATTAGATCCTAAGGTCGTTTCAAATAGACCAATCGACGTCATCTTTCATAGCTTCGGTTTGATCGAAGGTTATGATCTAAAAACGATTGAACAATATCGGAAGACCCTCATTGATCTTAACTTGCCCGTAGACAAATGGTTTAGAATCGTCAAAAGCTCGACCCAACTCAGAGACGCTGTCTTTGAATTAGATTCAGATCGTCACGCCTTCCCTTATGGAACTGATGGAGCAGTCATAAAAGTAAATGAAATTGAATCACACGAGTCATTAGGATCCACATCAAAGTTTCCAAGGTGGGCCTGCGCCTACAAATACCGCCCAGAACAGGGGCAAACAATTCTCAATGGAGTAACTATTCAGGTTGGGCGGACAGGAGTACTGACACCAGTAGCAGAACTAGATTCGATCTTCATTTCAGGAACTACCGTGTCCAGAGCAACTCTCCATAACCAGGATGAAATAGACCGAAAAGATATTCGGCTTGGAGACACTGTCCTGATTGAGAAGTCCGGAGAAATCATACCAGCTGTAATCAAGGTCAATCTTGATAAAAGGCCTCATAATACAGTCCAGTTTAATTTATATAATCATGTCAATGGGAAGTGCCCGTCATGTAATTCGGCAATATCGAAAGAAGACGGCTTTACTGCCTGGAGATGCACTAGTCCAAATTGCCCTGACCAAATCATTGCGAAATTAAAGCATTTCGGCGGTAGGAGAATGCTTGATCTTGAAGGACTTGGAATTTCGGTTGCAGAAAAACTAGTCACTTCAGAACTAGTTAAAAATCCTCTTGATCTTTTTGATCTTAAAACAGAACAGCTTGCAGACATGGAACTTGAACCAGCTAAGTTAAATTCAGGGGCCAAAAGTAAACCTAGGCGATTCGGAGAAAAGAAAGCATTAAAACTAACTGGAAGCATCGAGAAAGCCAAAGACTTGCCACTCGCGCGGTGGATTCACGCATTAGGAATCCCCAACTTAGGAGAATCAGCCTCGAAAGAATGCGCACGCACGCACAGGTCATTGGATGAAATATTAAACTCTTTAATCCTAGAGTTAATTTCTGAAAGATGGGAAAAAGAGAATTGGATAAAAAGCAATCCCATTAAATCAAAAAACGTACAGAGAGAAAGCGCTTCAAAAATTGATATAATCCAGAAGTCAAAGGAATTCAAAAGTCGAATTACAGAAATAAATGAAAGGCTCGAAGATTACAAAATATCATCCGAACTAGGAGGTGTTGCCTGTCGATCACTAATAAAATATTTAAATTCAGATCCAGGAAAGTCCACATTAAATAAATTAAAAACCTTAAACGTTAGTCCCAAATCAGCGAACTATGCACCTATCCCCTCACTACAGGAGACTGAAGACTTGCCACTGAGTAAAACTACTTGGGTAATCACGGGAACCTTAACTGAGTCCAGAAATTACTTTAAAAGCTTAATCGAAGAAAATGGTGGCAATGTGACTGGCTCAATTAGCAAAAAAACAAATTATCTTTTAGCGGGGCAAAACCCTGGCAGCAAAATAAATAAAGCAAAAGAATTAAGCATAGAGGTTATTACTGAGGACAAACTTAACGATTTAATATCAAGGAATTAAATCGTGCGAGACAAAGAAACTGACACATCGTCTGTATCAATTAAAACGTATTTGCGAACACTTACGTGAACTTCTCTTAGGGGATAAGAAGCAAAAAGATTGTCCAATACCTCTTCAGCTAGAGTTTCAATCAACTTCCACTCACCGCCCATGGATAGTTTCTTTACGGATTCAGACACATTAAAATAATCAATTGTATTTTCTATACAATCACCTAGTCCAAACATGCTCTGTTCCGGCACCATTCTAATATCAAATGAAATATCTTGAGGACATGCGCGCTCAGCCTCAGTGACACCAACCTTCGATTGAACCTTCAACCCATTGATTTCGATAGCGCCGTTTTCCATATATCCTACCTTTATTTACAGGACAAATAATCAGAGAGTCGATTTAAGTTATCAATAACTAAATCGGGCGATGACTCTAATAACATCTCTTCACTATTATATCCACCTAGAACTGCAGCTGTAAACACTCCGGCACTCTGACCCGCCTCTATGTCATGTTGCATATCTCCAACAAAAATTGTTTCCTGACGACTCAAAGAACACTCATCCATAAGTTTCCTTATCCATATTCTTTTATCGAGAGCCTCAGTGTAAACTTTATTAAAATATATATTAAGATCCAGATATTCAGATTGCCTAACATAATGTTCATTTTGGATGGAGCTTAGAAGGTAAACCTCTGATCCAGACTCTTTACAGAATTTAAGTAGATTGAATGCACCAGGAAGAGCTTCGACAAGTTCCTCCGATTCATCGAAAAAATGTGTGTACAATTCCTCAAGCTCAGGCATCGGAATACCCGGCAATACGTCCTTATAAAAATCAACGAAGGGAAGACAAAATGAATCACAGAACTCCTTTCTAGTTAGGGGCCTTTTATCATAATGATTTAACACCTTATTGGTCGCATCCACCACTGGTCCTAAGTCGTCAACTAGCGTACCTGACCAATCAAAAATTATATTTTTTAATTTGCTCACAGTAAAAATCAACCGACCCTAAAAATTACTCCCTTAACTTTTTCACGACCAAATAAGTTCTGAAGTTTTTTGATGATTTCAGGCTTCATTTGCCTATCAAGGGTATAATGAATCGATGGCTGCAGGACACTCACTTCAATCAT
>JABGYE010000105.1:0-14168 GCA_018675395.1 Akkermansiaceae bacterium | reverse complement strand
AGCCAGAGCCAGAGCCAGAAGAAACGAGCGCAGAAGCCAAAACACGTAAAGAACTGGCAACTAATTTAATGGGCATGATGTCATCTTTTGCTGATACAGTTTCAACGATCAGAGATAAAGAAAGCGCAGAAGCCGCAGCAGCTAAATTTGATAAGATAGCAACCGATTTCGAAGCTCTTGCCTCGAAGATGGAGAAGGTCGGAGTTCCGACCGGTAAACAGATAGAAGAATTCAGCGCACTGTTCTCCAAAACAGAGAAAGAGCTGCAAGAAAAAATGCAACCTGTACTTGGATTTTTACTTGGGGATGAAGAAGTAGGTGAGGTACTATCACCTGCGTTCCAATCATTCGGTGAGAGAATGGAAAAACTGAATCCTATCATTGAAAAATGGGGTGCTAATGGAGGTGAGAGTGAAGACTTTGACCCGGCGGCCGTGCCAATTGAAGAAGATGAATTAATTCCTGCACCAATCCCAGAAGAAGCGCCTTAACTCATCATTCTGTTTTTATTAACTAATTCGATAGGATAAAAATTAAACTATATTTCTTTGAGAAACCCTCATCTTAAGGTGAGGGTTTCTCTTTGATCGGATTAGATATTTTGAACGGTCACTATGTACTAAATGGAAAGATTAATTCATCTCCTGATATTCCCATTAGTCATTGCTTCGGCAAGTGCAGTTGAAATTAATCTTCCCGCTTCAACTGAAATGCTGCAATCAATTGATTCAGTAATCAATGAAGCGGTCAATAAATCAAAAATCCCTGGCGGAGTCATTTGGCTAGAAAGGGAAGGTAATAAATATCACAAAGCCTACGGCCATCAGAGCCTCATCCCGGTCAAAAGGGTTATGAAAAATAACAGTATATTTGATGCTGCCTCCTTGACCAAAGTCATGGCTACCGCCCCCTCAATTATGATCCTGGTGGAACAGGGGCGCATTGCACTTGATGACCCGGTCCGTAAACACCTTCCAGAATTTATTGGGGGAAACAAAAATAAAGTAACTATAAAGCAACTCCTAACCCACACTTCAGGGCTTCTCCCTGTCCTCCCAAAAAAACCGGCATGGCACGGTTATGACAAAGCAATAAAGCTAGGAATTTCGTTAGAACTTACTGAATTTCCGGGCAAGAAATTTCGCTATAGCGATGTTAATTTCATATTGCTAGGAGAAATAGTAAGGCGTGCCTCTGGAATGAAATTAGATAAATTTGCTAAGGAGAAAATTTTTCAACCATTAAAAATGCTTGATACAAATTTCAAACCTTCAAGGAGTCTTCTGAGTAGAATTACACCCACAACTCGTGAAGGAAATACTCTGATCCATGGTATAGTGCACGATCCCTCTGCAAGAGTCATGGGGGGTGTTGCCGGACACGCGGGACTATTTACGAGTGCACCGGATCTTGCCCGTTACTGCCGAATGATTATTGGTGGAGGAGAACTCGGAAACATAAGGGTTCTAAAAAAAGCATCAGTGGAGCTAATGACGCGTAACCACACTGCCAAAATAAGACAAAAAGTAAAACGCGGAATCGGATGGGACATTGACTCAGTTTTTTCTAGTCCGAGAGGAGAAGGATTTCCCATAGGTGTATCATTTGGACACACTGGGTGGACCGGTGGCTCGGTATGGATCCATCCAAAAAGTAAAAGTTTCCTGATCTTCCTTAGTAACCGCAATCATCCCTACGAAAGACGATCAATAAAACCACTCCGCTATGAATTGGGAACATTATCGGGCAAAGCTCTTGGACTAAGAAAATGACTTATAGACCAAGCGTTGATGATAATAAAATCTCATCGGTTAATTGCCGCAGCTCAATCTTTCCGCAAGCTTATCAGGTAATCCAGCACTAATAATCTTGTCCTGGGCAGACTTGATATCGTATTCAACCCTACGGTTCACAATGCGTTGCCCTCCAAGATCATAAATACAATATGATGCTCTAGGGTCCCCGTCACGAGGTTGTCCTACGCTTCCAACATTGATTAAATATTTTTTCCCATTCTCAACATCCAAAACCCGTCCTGGCAACTCCTCCACAGTGGATGTTTTCACATAAAATGCGGGGACATGGGTATGCCCGATAAAACATACAGGAGTGTACTGATAACCAAAACTCTCCAACGCGTGAAACTTGCTCGTTACGTATCCCCATCCTCCCGGCGAATCGAGCGTAGCATGTACAATAGTAAAATCTCTTACCTGGCGAACCAATTTAAGATTCATAAGATAACTCTTATCCTCCTCGTTCAACTTGTCCCGAGTCCAAGACATAGATTTTTCGGCAAGAGGGTTTAATCCAATGAGTTCAGTGTCTGAAGAAACCACTTCATCATGATTGCCTTTAACCACTGGACAATCGAGTCCTCTGATAGTTGCTAAGCATTCTTGTGGATTTGCATTATACCCCACAATATCGCCCATGCAGACAAAATGACTGCACCCGTGATCATTTGCATCCTCCAGAACTGCATTTAGCGCTTCAAGGTTAGCATGTATATCACCAAAAATTGCAAATTTCATTTACTAGTAATCCAAAAGATTAGGAGATTTTATTATCATTGTCGAGTTACCCTAGCCCAGATTAAATGAGTATTTGTTCTTCAAACATCTGTACATCTCCTAAAAGACCACAAGCTATTATGCAATTCTTTAGTTCAAAGCAAATTCCACGAGCTTGACCCGCTCTAGCTAAAGACTTAGAAATTCTAAATGCTAAAGTCTATTTCTGTTGCCGGGTTCTTTGCTTTTTTTGTTACCCTATGCCCAGCCAATGCGAATGATCCACTGATAATCCCCGATACGGACGAGGGCGTCCCTGGCGCAGGACCACTACGCCGTACCGACTGGTTCCGCGGCGTTTGGCACAAGCGCAGAAGCTCTTGGTTGGGGGAAAAAAGTGTCACGCAAAAAGATTCAGTGGTTTTCTTAGGTGATTCCATAACTCAGGGATGGGGAGATAGTTTCAATGGTGCTTTTGGTAAACTTCAGGTTGCTAATCGTGGCATCAGTGGAGACACAAGCCGTGGGCTACTTCTTCGAATCAAGAAAGATGTATTAGACCTTAATCCAAAAGCGGTGGTGATAATGATCGGCGCTAATGATCTAGCCGAAAAGGCAAATGGTGAAACTGTGTTTGGCAATGTTAAATTAATTATTCAAACCATAAAAAAACATAATATAAAAACTCCAATTATCTTATGTGAAACTTTCCCTTGCGCACCAGATGCTTATCGCCCAGTCAATGAAATACGAAAAATTAATGCTCTCTATGAAAAGACTTGGAAAGATGATCCGACAGTAACTATTGCAAAGACCTATTCGCTCTTTGCCGGAAAAGATGGCGCTTCTCTTCCTAAGTACATGCCTGACAGAGTACATCCTAATTTAGAGGGTTACAATTTATGGGCATCGGTCATGAGACCATTATTCTCAAAATTAAAATTGGGAGACTCACATCCTGATGCTTTAGCCTGGATCCAGTTTGACCGTTACGACAAGCAATCGGTTCTTTATAATGGCTTTTACATGTACTATGCTGACAGGAAGGATCCCTTAGAATTTTCAATCGAAATTCCTCCTGATTCATCTCATAAAATTGCCTTTCAGTGGGTAGCAAAACTGGGCTCAACGCGATCCATGTTAGTCGAACTAAATGGAAAAGAGATGGTAGTCAGCAACGCAGCCAGAGGTAATGGCAACCAAGCATTTTTTTGGAAGATTTTGAATGTTTCCGATTTTGGGATTAGTGAAATTGAAAAGGCTAAGAACTATCAACTCAAAGTTCACTACCCAGATGATGCTGTTGATGACGCTGTTATAGCTGGTTTTAGACTGATCGATAATGAATCACAGTTAAAAAGAGAAAAACTCAAAAGAACGAGGAGTAACGTAAATTTCATTTCTCCAGGTCGAATGTCTGATTCTGAGCAGAATAGTTTTCGCATAGATAAAGTTGAATCGAAAGCTAGGGTAAAAAATGATTGGGTAGGGGGAACAAAATTAGCTTCCGAGGAAATTAATAAAGATAAGTTTCTTTCAGCTGTAGTCCGTTTTGGTGATACCGTCATTAAACATGGTACAGATCAGTATGGAGTAAAAAAGACTCCTATTTTTGTACGATTTTTACATCGTGAGCTATTAAAATCTCCCGCTTCTCTTTGCTATCAACCGCCTTCATTAGGAGGCCCATCCCATCCTGTGGAGCAGACACAATTTGATAGATCTCAAAATTTACTAAGGACTCTCGCTGGTCTTAGTCAGGCAACGGGAAATTCGCGATACGCGAATGCTGCAGCAGATGCTGTTACTTATATGTTTGAGGAATATGCAACTCTTGGGTCTGGCTTGGTTGTTTTTGGTAATCATATGACCATCGATTTGTATAATGATTGTTCGTACAGCGATGGTAGGTCAGGAGACATCTTTGAGCTTGGCTCTATTTTCCCTTTCTATGAATTTATGTATTCAGTTTCACCTGATAAAACTGAGAAATTTGTGAAAGGTTGCTGGGAGGCATTTGTCAGGGACTGGAATACCATGCATTACAATCGGCATGCCAGCTTTCATAAGAATGTAGATTTTTCAAAAACATGGGAACGTCCATTGCTACCGGTAAAAAATCTCCCTGAAAAAATGGAAGTATTAGGATTCCTTGGAGTTGGTCTGGACCTCGCAATGGGAGGTTACTTTTTGGGCTGTCTTCAGGATAGTCCGAAGCCTAGAAAATGGGCTAACCGATATTATGATGTTCTATCATATCATAGAGATCCTAAAACGAATATTTGGCCAATGCTCTTATATACTCCAAGTATTCGGCGTAACCTTGAAATTTACCGAGAGGTGTTTCCTGAGGCTAATGTCACTGAGCCTCGAGTTATAATATCAAGTTGGATTCACAGTATGCCTGCATTTTTTCTTGGTGCCTTAGCATCTATCGAATTGGGTAGCATCTATAAACATAAGGAGGAGACAGTAGATCTGCATAACCGAATAGACGATTGGATAATGGGTTACCTTAAAGCTGCATATGATGAAAAGAATAATACTTTGAGAAGTATTATTCTTGATGGAACAGATGTGACTAATCACGTTTTTGAAGAAGGTAAAACGCTACATGGTTGGGGGTCTAGGGCAGGAGATTCTTTTGCTGCTCAAATTCCAAGTGCTTCTTTTTTCACTGCCATTGCGAAAGCCTACCGCTTAGCTAATGATGAAAATCGTAAGTTTTATTGGAAATATTTGAGAAAATTATTCAAGGGGGCAGATTTTGGAGACATTGGAGAGGGACCGGATTTTCTACCTAAATTTAATTATAAAGATATCACTTTTGAGCCGGCTCACATTTTCTCTTTAGTAGACATTTACCGAGTTCATAAAAACCCTGAAGTTTTGAAATTCATTGAGCACTTAGGTATTAAATTGATAAATTTAAGGCAAGACCCAGAGTCAGGCCTTTTTTCCCGTAATCCAGATTATAAAGATTCATATAGAACCAATAAAATTCATAAAGAATCTTGGGAGGGAATGACGATACGTGAAAGAATGAGAAAGGAATTTGATTACGATCGCCCGAAAGTTGTAGCATTAGACGTCGTAGAACCATTGGCTTTACTGGCAATTTATGCTTGCCGAACTCAGCAGTTTGAAAAGATACCAAGGTGGCACAGTGGAGGGCAGTGGGGAAGTGACGGCTCAGGGCATGTCATTAACAATGATTTTGAAAGATGGTTCGATGTTGAAAAACTCAAGGTTTACTATGAGAAGAATAGTTTAGTGTTGCGACAAAAAGGCTTTGAAGTGGGACAAGGTTGGTTTCCAAAGAAGTAACAGTTTTTTCATTATGAGTGATTGCCGTTCTATCTATCAGGTGAATTTTTTAAAGGTTTTGAAACTATTATTTTCAATTAGTTTTGTTCTGCAGTCGTCATTTTTGATGCTTATCGGGGAGCCGGATAGAGAAGTCGTAAAAGTACCAAATACGATTCCATTAGATCCAAACGAGGCGATGCAACTCATTAATCTTCCTAAAGGTTTTTCTTTAGAGCTGGTTGCTTCTGAGCCTCAAATAAGTGAACCAGTTGCTCTTACATGGGATGGGAACGGAAGAATGTACGTTGTAGAAATGCGCGGATATATGCAGAGCATGGATGGAGCGGGGGCAAAAGACCCAGTTGGTCGGATTAGTCTTTTGGAGGATACCAATGGCGATGGTAAATTTGATAAGCATAGTGTTTTTCTTGATGGATTAGTTGAACCAAGAGCAGTTCTTTATGTTGGTAATGGTTTGCTCGTTGGTGAACCTTCAGATTTGTGGTATTGCCGAGATACCGATAATGACGGCAAATCTGATACTAAAGATAAAATTTATGATAAGTTTTCTTTACGAGATAGTAACGTCGAGCATAAAGCTAACGGGCTAATTCTTGGAATTGATAATTGGGTATATGTTTCTCAGCATGGGCAACGTTATCAATTTCAAGGTGGAAAATTCAGGCATGAAAAAGCACCAAGAGTTGGGCAATGGGGATTGGCTCGCAATGATGAAGGGCGTTTTTTGTTTTCAACGAACAGTATTCCTGCGATGGGATTTTTTATTTCACCTGAATACCTTGTTTCAGGAAAAAATAAAGGTCCGGAAAAGTTAATCACCGGAGCTGTTCTAAAAGTCGGAAAATATAATGAAGTCTGGCCTGCAATGACGACTACTGATTTGCAGAGTGGAGTAGGCGCATCTCGGAGTATCGATGGTACATTGCGCAGTTTCACCTCTGCTTGTGGGCAAAGTTTTTTCCGCGGTGATCTGCTCGGAGAAGATGTTAAGGGTGATTATTTTGTTTGTGAGCCAGTAGGCCGCCTCGTAAGAAGATCAAAAGTTAAATATTTGGATTCAGGTCACCTAGAATTATCTAACCCATATGAAGATAGTATTGGTGAGTTTATCAATTCAAGTGATGGTAATTTTCGGCCTGTTAATACTTATACAGGTCCTGATGGTTGTCTTTATGTTGTTGATATGTATAGAGGCGTTATTCAGGAAAAAAGCTTTATGACGCCATATCTTAAGCAAGAGATTCTAAAATCTAAGTACGATAAAAATATTGGGCGAGGAAGGATTTATAGAGTTAAGAGAGATGACTTTTCCCCAGGAGAAAAGCCTAATCTTTTAGACGCCGATCCTGAGCGTCTAGTGGCTGCTCTGAAACATCCTAATGGTTGGTGGAGAGATATGGCGCAAAGCATAATCGTAAACCGGAGACTAGTTAAATTAGTTCCTTTTCTAGAAAAAATCGTAATAAGTGATGCTGATCCTCTTGCCCGTCTGCATGCTTTGTGGACATTGAGAGGATTATCTAAACTAGAGATCAAAGTTGCCTTAGCGGCCTTGGAAGATGTAGATGAACGAATAATCTCGGCTTCTTTGCGGGCAGTGAATTGGTCGCTATCTGAATATCCTTATATCGAAACTATCATTGATGAAGCTAGCCCCATAGTCATTGCGCACATCATTTTAGCTGTCGGTCAGAATAAATCTCATGAAAGTAAAGGTTTGATTTTAAAATGCATTTCAAGATTTCCAATGAACGAAAGGGTTCTACGCTCTGTACTCGCTGTGACTTCAAGAGAAGATCTTAAAAGTTATAGATCTGAAATTATCTCAAACCCTGTTTTTCAAGGAGATACTAAAACCAAAAAAGCTGATGAGTGGCTAAAACGGTGGGATGAATTTGTGCTTAATGAGTAAATTCTTTGAGATAAGAATTTATGGAAGGAAATAATTATTCACTTTTCCCTGTTATTCTTAGAAGCACCCAAACTCGTCTCTAGCTTTGTAAATTCAATTAAGTCCTGACGTCTAAATATTTCTGGAGATCTTTTCAGAAGTTTTTTTAATGCTTCATATGCCTGCTCTTGGTTTGCAGGATCTGTTGCCAATAACATCAATAACTTACGACTGTAAAAAAAAGGCGCGTTCTTATTATTAACAATTTCTCGGTAAACTGCTAATGCCGCTTTTAAATCTTTTTTCACTTCAAGTAAATGCATTCCTAATTTAGCGTAATCCAAATAAGTCGACCCATTTGAAAGAGCCGCATCTTCTAGTTGTTCAAGTGACATTTCATTTGCTGCAATCAACGCAATATAATCCTCTAATCTCTCCATGTCTCTACGAACAGTCAATGTAAGTCCCTTCGCACGAAATCTTGTACGATTGTATAAGGAAGAAGTTACCTCATAAGCTGCTTCCTCCTTACCTTCACACCTTGCTAAATGAGTCGCGTAAGCTCTAAAAACATAGGGAGGTGCATCATCGGCCTGGGAAGACTTTAGGTACCATTGAGAGGCAAGCTCCGAGTCTTTATATTTTTGAGAATAAATGTCAGCAACAACCATGGGCAATCGATAACTTTCTGGAACCCATTCTGCACCTTGCTTTGCAAACTCCAAGCCCTTCTCCAAATATCTGGGCATCATTATATTTTTCATCTGCCAACTCTCAACACCATCCTCAGCCCACTCAGATTTGTTTCTATAATAAGCATAAGCATTCCATGCCAAGTCCCAAGCAGCCAAGTCCCAATGCTTTGCAAATCGTGGCTGCAAAGAAGTAGTAATTCCGCGAAATTTTTCGACTGATGCCCAGTCCTTATCAAGAAATGCCTGATGAGCTTTTAAATCATAAATACTGGCAATAAGTGATCGGAAACCCCCAATCGACCCAACAAAACTAGCCTGCGTTAGTTGTTCTCTAGCAGACATACTGGGAGCCCAATCGCGGAATCCTTGTTCTTTGAGCATTTTTTCTGTGCTCATTTCCATAGGAATACGAACAAAACCAAAACCACCTAATATGGTCAAAGACAATAGAAGGCGCCGATAAGAATACGCCCTTAATTTTATACCAATACTCAAAGTTCTTTCTTCGCGAATAATATCCAACTAATCATGCTGTAAATGGTTAAGTAAAAACCAGTCAGACCAATTAACCTAAACATGAGCGTAGTGGAAATGGACTGCCCAGTTATGATCCCATCAAAAATATTGAACATTTGCAAATTAGGAAATACAACAGCAACAATTCCGGCAATAAACCTTTGTAAGGCCCCATGCATCTGACCCTCTGGAAAATAATACTCTAAGGCCAAGGACTGAGCATGCCCAATAAAATAAACAACTAAGCTAACAATAATTGTGAAAAGAGTTGAACTGGCAAACGTAGATACAACGAGTGCAACGCCAGCTGCGACTGCCGCCTTTAAAAAAACCGCCAGTACGCCAAGAACGAGTTCGGGCCGCACTCCTTGAGCAAAGATTGTCTCCTTCAAATATTCTTTCTGGGCATCACTTGCTCCGCCCCTAATCATCTTTATTTCTTCAGCTAAAATTCCATGTTGCCGAAAGTATAGGACCGCAAAGAAAAGACATGACATGAGGACAAGACTCACGGCAACGAGAAGAATAATTCCAATAAGTTTACCAACTAAATATTCAAACCTTGGTACGGGCTTTGTCAGTATTGTGTAAAGGGTCCTATCTTCTATATCTTTTGGGATAAGTAATGCCGTCCCCACGATGGAGAAAATACTCGCAAATAATGTCATTGCTCCAAATGAAACATCCTTCAAAATCTTAAGTTCCTGCTCAAAAGTAAAATTAAGGAAAAGGAAATTTGCACCTATAATCAATACGCTGAAAATGAGCATGAAATAGAACACCTTCATGCGTACTAGCTGAGTGAACGTATTAAGTGCTATTGCCCAGACACGAGATAATGAGAATAACTTGTGTGGCAAAACAAGATCCTCCTTCACGCTCTTAACTTTATCAGCACTCATGAGTCTTTTCTAACATCCTCTGATTCTGCACCAGTCTCTTTTAAAAAGAGTCTTTCCAGAGTCGTTTTAGGTTTACCTGAACGAAGCAAGCTAGTTCCTTCACTGGCTTGAACCAACTTATCGATTTGATCTAAGATCTTATTGTCTGCGTGTTCTAAAATAATTTCAGTCTGACTTTCAATTTCTATGAGTTCTTCTAACTTTCCTTCCTTGACTAGTTTCCCCTGAAAAATAATACCAACCCTATCGCAAACTTCCTGAACTTGCTCTAGCAAGTGAGAAGAAAGAATAACCGAGATACCACGTTGCTTAAGTTCTATTATAAGATCACGAATCTTGCGCGAACCGGCAGGATCAACTCCAGCCGTAGGTTCATCAAGTACTACAAGCCTAGGATCCCCTATTAAGGCCTGCGCTAAGCCTATGCGTTGTAACATGCCCTTCGAATAACCTCCAAGCCGTCGGTCCCTTGCATTTTCTAAAGCAACTAAAGAAAGCAATTCCGATGTTCTTTCTTTAATTTTGCGACGAGATAGTCCACACAGCTTTCCATAAAAAGAAAGTGTCTCTGCTCCCGTTAAATATTTATAGAAATAGGGATTTTCAGGTAGGAACCCAACCGAACCTCTACTGGCTGTCTCACTACTAGACAATCCAAAAACTGCAGAACTCCCTGAAGTCGCGGATATCAATCCAAGCAAAACTTTCATTGTAGTGCTCTTGCCAGATCCATTAGGACCAATTAATCCATAAACTTCTCCAGCCTCAACGCGTAAGGACAAAGCATCAACAGCGACTACCTTTTCTTTACGAAAAGGAACCGGAAAGATTTTGGTCAGATTATTAATCTGGACAGCTGGAATAGTTTCTTCGGCCATCATTAATTAAAGATACCTACTACAATAAATTTTAGTCTAATTGGTTCAATAAACAACAATAAGAAAGTACCAATTTCAGGTCATTTATTGATTATGGACAGTAAATTTATACACATGCTAACTAAAAAAATTGCCCCGAGCCAAGCAATTTACAGCTCAGCACGAGGCAAATCAATTTCGGATTTCCTTAGTAAAGAATCTTATCTATGAAACCTCTACCTCAATTTGTTTTGGTTTAGATGACTCGGCTTTAGGGAGTAAAACACTCAGCACTCCATTCTTAAATCCAGCTTTAACAGAATCAGGATTCGCGTCATCTGGGACACGGAAATTTCTTAAAAAGGTTCCCTCTGAACACTCCAAGCGATGAAGTGTCTCGTCCTCTGTAGAACTTTCAAATTTCCTATCACCTTGAATAGTCAATTTACCATGCTCAACTGTGACCTGAACACCCTCTTTATCCACCCCAGGAATTTCAACATCAATCCTGTATCCGGATTCGTTTTCGGTAATGTTTACGGCCGGAATCCAGTCCGCTACAGGATTTTCGGCGCTCTTATTTTTCTCATTCAGTGAACGCCCACCATTGTAGACAAGATCTGAAAGCTGATTAGTAACATGATGAAATTCTCGGAACGGATTCCAATTAATAATATTTGTCATAATTTTTCCTCCTTAGATTAGTTTGTATTTTTTTTTATTGCTAAAACCACTTTGGGGTTTTGCTATATATTAGATACATATTACATAGCTTAAAATATGCCAATTGGTGCAAACAACATCACTATGCGTTTATCACCAGTATGTTATAAATACATATTGAGATTTTTTGCGCGCGCTAATTGTGCCATAATGTCTCTTATTGGATAATTTTTTCCTTTCAAAGAGCCATTATGACCCTTATTAAAATAACTGCTACTTCCCTTGTCCAATTCACAAAAAACTCCAAACTTATTCGATGCGCGTTCTGATCATACTCATTTGTCTAAATCTGAAAATCACTGCCAAAGAAATTCCATACATTGATTTGGCAAAAGAAACAGATCGTCAGGTGATCGTTGACAAGGAAAAAGGACAATACTTAGGCCATCCGACCACTACACTGCTCAGTGATGGAAAAACCGTTCTTTGTGTTTATCCTAAAGGTCACGGCAAAGGGCCCATCGTTTATAAGAGGAGTAATGATGCGGGGAAAACATGGAGCAAACGCTTGCAAACCCCCGCTAGTTGGACCAGCTCAAAAGAGGTCCCAACATTATTCCAAGTCACTGATAAAGAGGGCAATGATCGTATCATCATGTTCTCAGGTCTTTACCCCATAAGAATGGCGTATAGCAATGATGAAGGAAAAAACTGGAGCGAACTAAAATCTATAGGTGAATTCGGAGGAATCGTTGCAATGGGAACCATGATCTCAGTAAAAGGAAAACCCGGACATTACCGTGCCCTTTTTCATGATGATGGCCGCTTCATTTCAAATCAATCCAACCGAAAAAAACCAGTGAAATTCACACTATATAGTTCACTCTCAGTGGATGGAGGAATGACATGGCAAAAACCAGAAACTATATATTCATCAACAGAAATTCACCTCTGCGAACCAGGCTCCGTACGTTCTCCTGATGGCAAGCAAATCGCAGTCTTATTGCGTGAAAATTCTCGACGAAAAAATTCATATGTTATCTTTTCTGAAAACGAAGGGAAGACCTGGACAGAACCGAGCGAACTACCCATCACATTGACCGGTGATCGTCACACAGCAAAATATCTCCCTGATGGAAGACTTTTCATTTCCTTTCGATGCCGAACAGCAATCGGGTCTAAGTTAGGAGTCAATAATAGTCCAATTCCATATGAGGGGGACTGGGCAGCATGGATCGGAAAATATCAAAACATTGTTAACGGGAATCCGGGCCAATACGTAATTCGAATAGCAGATAATAAAAAGAGTTGGGACACAACCTATCCTGGCGTGGAAGTACTTAAGGATGGAACCATACTAACCACGACCTATGGACATTGGCAAGAAGGCGAACAACCGTACATTATCTCGGTCAGGTTAAAGGCCAACGAAATCGATGAATTGGCACAAAAATCACCAAAATTAAGTATTAAGTCAGATACGATGCACTTACAGTAATGACAATAAACTAACGATGTAATAAGTATGTGAAAGCCATAGTTTTCTTGACCTTCAAAGTTAGAAACGCACAGAATATTACATTAGCCGCTCAAATGAAAAATTCTTTCACGCTCATCACATTGATCACAGCACTGATGTCATTTGCTGTTGGAAATGAATTAGATCATGCCTCGAAAATGGCAGCTAGTCAGAAGATTTTCAGTAATGAGATTAGAGGCATGCTGATCGAACGTTGTGTCAAATGTCATGGCGGTAAGAAGACACGTTCTGGATTCAATCTAACAACTCGGCAAGGACTATTATCAGGTGGAGACCAGGGAGTTGCAGTCATTGCAGGAGAGTCCAATAAAAGTCCAATCATAACGTACTTGCGTCACACTAAGGAACCTTTCATGCCGCCTAAAGAATCTAGACTTCCTGATCCATTAATAGAAAAGATCGAAAGATGGATAGCTTTGGGCGCAGCATATGACAAACCTCTTATAGATAATGCCACAAAACAAAATGAGGGCCCGATGGAAGTCACTGATGAGGACAGGTCATATTGGGCATTCGCACCACTCAAAACCGATTTCCCTTCCGGAGTTAAAGTTGATGATTATGTAAAAACCGACGAATCATCCTCACCTAGAACCCTAGCTCGTCGGCTATACTTTGATTTGACCGGACTCCCACCATCCCCAGAAGAAGTTAACCAGTTCGTAAATGAAAATTCACCAGAATCTTATAACAAATTAGTCGATCGATTACTCGAATCCAAACAGTTTGGAGAAAGGTGGGCTCGGCACTGGCTGGACATCGCTCGTTTTGCTGAAAGCCACGGATTCGAGCAAGACTACGATCGTAAGTTTGCTTTCCATTACCGGGACTTTGTCATTCGTGCCTTTAATGAAAACATGCCCTATGACCAATTCGTTCGCTGGCAAATTGCCGGAGATGAACTTGCCCCGAGTGATCCAATGGCAATGATGGCAACAGGATTCCTGGGAGCCGGTGTCTTCCCAACGCAAATCACTATCAGCGAAGCTGAACGTGTGCGCTATGACGCCATGGATGACATGCTAGCTACGATGGGTAGTGCAATGCTTGCCACAACTATAGGCTGCGCAAGATGTCATGATCATAAATATGATCCGATCCCTACCAAAGATTATTATAAAATGCTTTCAGCCTTTACGACCACAGTACGTAGCGACATCAACATTGATATGAGTTCGCTCGACAATAAAGGCAACGACGAACTTACACAAAAAATCAAGAAAGCGAAAGACGCTCGTAATGATTACGAAAGTAAGGGTCT
>JABGYE010000349.1:0-9804 GCA_018675395.1 Akkermansiaceae bacterium | reverse complement strand
TTCTGGAAATGCGGGGAATTATCGGCCCAGGTGATGGAGCTAAGCCAAGAGAGATTTTAGTCGATTTGGCAAATTAGATCGTATAGAATCATCTTCCCGGAGGTTATTAATCCCCTCCACAATGATGTGGCATTTAATGTCTTCGGGTGTAAGGAACCATGCAAACCAGTATCGGCAGCAGACTGACCGAAGCCCGTAAACGTCTCGATCTCACGATCGAGGACATGGCTACACTGACACGCATCCCAGCTAAGACTATTGAACAAATGGAACACGATGATTATTCGTTGTTTCCAAATAATGTCTATGCAAAGAGCTTCATTAAACTTTATTGCAATAGTTTAAAAATAGATTCCAAGAACTACATCCATGAGATAGAGGACATCTTGCCGCCTCATGATCAGAAAGCAATTTATCTCAATGGGGCAGCAGCCAACAAAGACTTCAATGAACTAGAAGAAGAGAAAATAGAAACATCTTCGCCAATGAGCCTGGCCGCGGCACTGACTCTACTCCTCATTGGCATTCCTTTAATTGTTTTTATTAATGCTGATAATAGCCTAGACACTGATAAAGTTGATCCTGAGCTCTATGCACCTGCAAAATTCGCTTCAGAAAACCCCTCAGATGAAGAATCTTTTGCTGGAATCAAAAATCTAGAAAACAAGGAACAAGCCCCTCAAGATTCTTCAAAATCAACTGACACATCTCCAAAAAATAAGGAAGAAACAAAAAAAAAGGAACCGGCACCTAGAGCCATTCCTGTTGAAAAGAACGGAACGACCAGACAACCAGTCGCTTCTTCCTCCTTTGAATGATCTACTGTCAATTAATTGACGCCTGTTTAATTATCTAAGGTCACAATCTATCTCTATGAAATCCTCTTCTACTTCTCGAGTTTCAGATCTAAACGTAGACTCAAACGTTCCTCTACCAGCGCCAGCTTTACTGTGCCATGAAATTCGAAGGACAGAGGAACAGGCCCAGTTCGTTGCAAAATCAAGAGAACAGATAAAAGAAATAATCTTTGGAGAGGACCCAAGGTTGCTAGTTATTCTGGGGCCCTGTTCAATTCATTGCCTCGAATCCGGAAAAGAATACGCAGACAGGCTATCTAATTTAGCTGATAAAGTTTCAGACAAACTACTTTTGGTGATGAGGGTCTATTTCGAAAAACCTAGAACTACCGTTGGTTGGAAAGGTTTAATCATGGATCCAGAACTTGATGGCACTGATAATATCCCGGAAGGGTTGCGAATTGCTCGCTCATTCCTTAGCCAAGTAATTGATTCTGGAGTGCCTACCGCTACTGAACTTCTTGACCCAATAACACCTCAATACATTGCCGATTTAATTTGTTGGTCAGCCGTTGGTGCTCGTACCACAGAATCTCAAACGCACAGACAAATGGCGTCAGGTTTATCTATGCCTCTTGGATTTAAGAACGGCACTAATGGATCCATTTTACCTGCAGTGAATGCAATAAAAGCCGCAACGAGCCCCCAAACCTTTCTTGGTATCAGCCAAGAAGGAATCGCATCTGCTGTTTCCACTAATGGAAACCCACATTGCCACATAATACTCCGAGGAGGAGAAGATGGTCCAAATTATGAAACAGGACACGTCAAGACCGTTGCAAATCAATTAGAAGATAAAGGGCTTCAACCTGCAATAATGATCGATGCAAGTCATGACAATTCAGGAAAGAATCATGAAAACCAACCTGAAGTATTCAGAAACATTATTGCTCAGCGAGCGGATGGAGACAACAATGTCATCGGAGCAATGTTGGAATCCAACATTGTCAGCGGCAGCCAAAAGTTCCCTCAACCAGTAGATTCATTAACTTATGGCCAATCGATTACTGACAAATGCATTGACTGGGAAATTACTGAGGAAATAATCTTAGAGGCGGCCTCTAAATTATAAAATATTAGCTGCTCGGTGTCTGTGCTAGCACTTAACGGCTCCTTGGTCTAGACTCATGCATGGTTAGATCTTTGGAGCATATCATTGTTATACTATTTCTAACATGTCCTTTAATTTGCTTTGCACAGAACGAAGCTGAAGACCCTTTTGCCCTCAACGAATTACCCGCAATAAATGCCGAAGATAAAACAGCGGAATTATTAGCAAAAGACAAACGTCCATCCATCGTTGTCATTACTCAAGAAGGAAGGGATGGAAAAGTTTCAGGAACAGGAACAGGATTTGTTATTTCCAAAGATGGATTGATTGCCACGTGTGCACATGTCATTGGCGAATCCAGACCAATCACTATTCGTTTCGCAGATGGAAAAGAATATGAAGTTAATGAAATCTTTGCTTGGGATCGAAAACTTGATCTGGCAATTCTTAAAATAGAAGAAAAGGATTTAATTGCATTGGACCTTGCCAAGGCCGGCACTACCAAGCAAGGAGCTGAAGTCATCGCTATGGGCAATCCGCAAGGACTCGAATTTAGTGTAGTTCGCGGAATCATATCCGGACTAAGAGAAATCGACGAATCATCCTTAATTCAAATTGCGATTCCTATTGAGCCAGGTAATAGCGGCGGGCCACTGATGGACACGAACGGGAATGTTCATGGAATTCTGAATATGAAGTCGGCAATTACCGAGAATCTTGGATTTGCCATTCCCGTTCAAGACCTCATGCGACTCCTTGAAAAGCCTAATAAGATAGCAATGAAAAATTGGCTGACAATAGGTCAATTGAATCCAGCAATTTGGCAACCAGTCATGGGTGCTAATTGGAAACAACGCGCAGGAAAAGTTTTAGTTACCAAGCCGGGGAATGGGTTCGGCGGAAGATCACTTTGTATTTTCCAGAAGGAGATTCCAGAAATTCCTTATGAGGTAAAAGTCGAAGTTAAGCTAAACGATCAGAGCGGTGCAGCTGGTCTAATATTTGAATCAGACGGGAAAAACAAGCACTATGGATTCTACCCTAGCGAAGGGAACATTCGGTTGACACGTTTTGAAGGACCAGACGTTTTGTCTTGGTCAATATTAGATCAAATATCAAGCCAATCATACCGTTCTGGGGAATGGAATAGGATCAAAATAAGAGTCGAAGAGAAAAAAATAATTGGTTACTTGAATGGAGAAAAGGTGTGTGAATTGAACGACACAGTATTGCGCGGAGGAAAAGTAGGGTTAGCAAAATTTCGATCGACCGAAGCAGAATTTAAACATTTTGAGCTTGGCAAGGACCTTTCACCTAAAATAACACCAAACGAAACAATTCAAGAATTGACCCAGCAAATTGATCTGTTGATACAAAATCCAATAAATGGTGGCGCAATGACACAATTAAAAAGTGATGTTGATGCCAGTAAATCACTATTGAAAAGCAAAATAAAAGAATTAGAAAGAACAGCTACTTCATTAAAGAAAATTCACGACCAAGTGCATCGCGAACACATCACAGAAAAACTAATTAATGAACTGAGTAAAGAAACTAAATCAGACCTTACTCTCTGTGCTCTACTGATTGCTCAACATGACAATCAAGAACTCGACATTAAGACCTATCATAGTGAAATAAATCGTATGGCAACCGACATCAAGGCACTCATAAATCCAAATGATAGTAAAGAGATGAAAGTCAACGCCATTAGCAAATATCTCTTCGAAGATAACGGTTACCATGGGAGCAGAACAGATTACTATAACCGATCAAATAGTTACCTTAACGAAGTCATCGACGACAGAGAAGGAATTCCGATAACACTTTCCGTGATTTTTATAGAACTAGCTTCAAGAATTAATGTTGAACTGTATGGGCTTGGTCTTCCTGGCCATTTTGTCGTTTTCTACAAAGAACAGGGAAAACGTAAAATCGTTGATCCATTTAATAACGGAAAACCCATCAGCACAGAAGAAGCTGATCAGATAGTAAAAGATCAACTAGGGACTGGAAAATCGAGCGAATACGAACCCGCTGACAGCTTATCTATTGTTAAGCGAATAATTTATAACCTCAAAGGAATTACAATAGATAATAAAGAATACGAGAATGCTTTAAATTATGTAAATTTGCTAATTGAAATTGATCCGAATGACCCTCAAGAACGATTAAGTAGAGCAATATTAAATATACAAACCAAGCAGGAGAAAAATGCAAAATCAGACCTGGAATGGTTACTCAACACGAAGCCCGAAGGAATCCATCTTCAACGAATCCAGGAACTTTATAATAGATTATAATTATTAAATTCTTTTTCTTATGAAGCAGAAAAATAATTAGATCACCCTACAAAATTAAAAAGGGGAAACGGTTATTTTGCACTATATGATAATAACCGCTTCCCCAGAAACCCGAAGAATAACCGCTACTTTAGACTGCCGGGTATCATGTTTGATACCTTATAGAAAATTCCCATTTCCCTTTGAGAAAATCTCATGTGGTACTGTCTTAATTGAACAATAAATCTAAGATCCTAGCTAACGGCATCTTGTTAAAAAATAATGCGAATTTATCTTGTTCAGATAAATAATGAATTTTCTTATAACTAGGAGTTGGAACGGATCGAACGCCTAACGGTCACTGTGTCACCAAGTTGCAGACTACGCTCTGGACCCACATAAATCGTTACATTCGTAACGCTATCAGTTTCTGACGGACTTACACTGCACTCCAAGGTCACTTCATGAAAATCGCCCCTGAAATTAGAAGAAACAACCTTTCCAACAATATGCCCATCGCCTGAGGAATCCTTAGTAATTTCAAGATCAGCTGGCCTGACCAGAATTTCTGATACTCCACTAGACGCATTCTCACCTTCCAATAATTGGCAAGGGATCCGGTTAACTTTCCCAAAAAGACTTGCTGTATATTCACTGGTAGAGTGGAAGTATACGCGCTCAGGACTACCAACTTGTTCTAATCTCCCCTCCTTTAAAACTGCCAGAGTATCTGCGACAACAAGAGCATCCCTTGTATCATGTGTCACGATGAGTGCAGAGACTCCACTTTCTTTCACTATCGTCCTCAACTCATCGCGGAGCGCCTCTTTGCGAACAGGATCAAGGTTACTAAAAGGCTCATCAAGAAGAATGAAATTAGGTTTGGGTGCCAAGGCTCTGGCGAGAGCAACTCTTTGCTGCTGACCCCCAGAAAGTTCATGCGGAAATCGCTTTTCCAAACCTCCAAGCCCAGCCAAATTAATAATATAATCGGCCCTCTCATAACGTTCGGCTTTTCGGGAAATCTTGTGCAATCCATACAAAATATTTTTCTCTACATTCAGATGGGGAAAAAGCGCATAATCCTGAAAAACAAAACCAATGTTTCTCTCTTCCGGTAGTAATGTTTTTGAATCATCTCCAAAAACTATCTCACCTCCAATTGTAACTTTACCACTATCGGGCTGTTCGAGCCCGGCTATAATTCTTAGCAGAGTTGTTTTTCCGCTGCCGCTCTCACCCACCAGTGCCATTATTTCACTATCACCTAATGAAATGGATACTTTGTCCAATGCTGGACGCTTTGTCCGCGGGAAAACTTTAGTTATTTCGTCTACTATTAGAGACTCCGACATCGTCTTTTATTAATATACAGTTCGTCGACGAATTAAACCATGTAAAGCCAAGACACCCAATGTCCCAGCAATAACTAAAATCAAAGCCGGCAGTGATCCATCTGCGATCCTTTCTTCTTTTTGAATTAACCCGTAACAGGTTGTAGCCAAGGTTTCAACATTAGGCGGCCGAAGAACCAATGTAAGAGGCAATTCCTTAAGTACATCAACAAATAAAACAATCAGAGCTCCAAGCAAAGGGAGTCTCAGAAGCGGTAAATGCACACGGAAGAATGCCCCCCAACTAGAACGACCAAGTAATGCTGATGCCTCATCCATGCTATTACTTACTCTTCCCATACCTGCTTCTATAGGAGCCAGCGCCGGAGTCATAAATCTTACTGCATAGGCCACGATGAGACCGATCGGCGTCAGAGTGAACATGATTCTGGTCAACGAAATATCATTACTTGATGCACCTATCAATTTCCCTATATCAGAAAAATAGATCAGTATCGAAATTGCAACGACTGCGCCCGGTACAGCATAACCAAGCATACATAACTTCCCAAGTAACTTCATTAATAAGCTCGGAAATAATCTCTTCGCATAGGTAATAATCAATGCCGAAACGATAATAACGCAGCACGCAATTCCTGAAACCAAAAGACTATCACTCAATGGGCCACTGACGAGGCTCCATATATCAATCTTACGCCACCCATAAAAAGCATTTAGAGATAATTTTAATATAGGTATAACAAATGACAGAAGTAAAAGAATTGCACACAATGTAAAAGCAACGAATGAACCGACAGCTGTCTTAGTCGGCCCTGACAAGTTACCGTATGAGGCCCTATGTGCATGATACTTAGCTCTACCCCTCAATGTACGCTCAACAACAATAATAATAAACACAACGACCATCGCAACACCCGCTAACCTAATAGCCGAATCCTTATCACCTAAGTCCGCCCAACTGACAAAGATTCCGGTAGTGAGCGTTTCTATCCCATAATACTTCATCGCGCCGTATTCATTTACGACTTCAAGCAATGCCAGAAGAAGCCCTCCAACAATTGCAGGACGGGCCAAAGGAAGTCCCACACTAAACATGCTACGTAAAAGACCACGTCCCAAAAGTCTTGAATTCTCTATATAAGCACCTGAGATTTCAGCAAAGCCGATCCTTGCCGCAATATAAACATAAGGATAAAGGGCAAATGATAGGACCGATATAGCCAGAAAATAATTAAAAATTTCCGTGGATTGGGACATTACTCCTGCCCCCCATTGTTCTCGAACCAATATCATTAAAGGATCTCTAATATCATATTTAACAAACGCATACCCATAGGCCATAACATAAGTTGGAATGGCCATTGGCAGCATAAGGGTTAAAGAAAAAAACTTTTTACCAGGAAACTCCCAAACAGTAACGATCCACGCTGAACCAACTCCAAAGATTAGAGTCAATGCTCCAACACCAATTATCATGATTAATGTTCCTCTGATATAATCAGCTAATAACAACTCTGAGATCAATTTCCACCCCTCGCCCGGCTCTGAGATCAAAGATTTAGCTATAACACTAAGAGGTGCAATGAGGACCAAAGAGATTAAAACTGCACTTATCCACCACCACGAAGTGGACAATCGTTTACGGTTAATATTTTGACCAGCTCCAATCATAAACATAGTCGCCCGACTAGCCTCCACTATTAAGTGGTATAGAGCAATGTACTAATGCTAAAAGACCGGATTACGTTAAAACTACTTCCAGTTCGCCAACGCAAAGGCCTTCACTGCTTCAGAATTTAATTCTCCAAGCTTGGAAAGAGATAATGTATCTGCTTTGAATTCACCCCACGACTTTAATAAAGCTGAGTCAGTTGAGGAGATCTGCAGAGGAAATTCATAGGTCGTAACAGGAAATTTTTCCTGAGCAGTTGGACCAGTTAAAAACTCAAGAAGCTTTATGGCATTAGACTTATTCTTTGACCACTTCACAAGACCCCCGCCACTCACATTGACATGCGCTCCTCTGCCTTTTTGATTAGGAAAATAAACGCCAACCTTTGACGCAACTTCCCTATCCTTTGGATTTGATCAATTTACCAATAATCCTACATAATAAGTATTAGCAATTGCAACATCACCTATGCCAGCTGCCACCGCTCTCATCTGATCACGGTCACTTCCTTCTGGTGGTCTAGCCATGTTCTTTCTGACGGCAGAGGCCCATTTAATTGCTTCGGATTTTCCATTATTTGCAATTATTGAAGCGAGTAATGACTGGTTATAAATATTTGAAGAAGATCGAGCGAGGAGACGACCCTTCCATTTAGGATCTGCCAGATCTTCGTAAGTATCTAATTCTGACGGTTTAATTCTCTCCTTGGAATAAATCAAGACGCGAGCACGAACTGTGAAGCCATACCAATGGCCAGAATCATCACGCATATTTGCAGGGACCTGCTTATCAAGAATCTTACTTTTAGCCTCCTGTAATATCCCAGCTGATTGGGCCCTCACTAATCGTCCCGCATCTGCCGTAATTAAAATATCCGCAGGCGAGTCTTTCCCTTCAGACTTAATACGTTCAATCAGTGCGTCGGCTGAAGCCTTGACAAGGTTTACCTTAATTCCTGTCTCTTTAGTAAACTTAGCATACAACGTATCATCAGCTTCGTAATGGCGATGGGAATACACATTTACCTCAGCCGATTTAGCTATACTTGACAGGGAAACTAATAAGCAAAAAGTAAGTTTTGTTATAAGAATGAAATATTGGCGAACTGATTTCATGAGAGAGGTTGTTTGAATTGTATTTATTGAGAATAGTTCTCAATAACCGAGTGAGGCTTATTTTGCAAAAGTTTTTTTCTTTTTGATAAAAAATGGCCCGATTTAACTACAAAGAAACTATTCTTGTTCGCGAACCTTATAAAAAATGACCTTGGATTCAGGGGCAAAAGTGTCGTCTGCCGCTTCATCAGTCACAGAATCAATTAATTCCTCCCAGCTCCCCTCTTCCAAGGTAAATGAAAAATCGACAGCATAAAAAGTTCCGGGTTTACCATTCCATTCAATGACAATATTTCCCTCTATGTCGCGTGAAATATTAGTTATCCTTAAAGGATCATCAGAAATGGTAGTAATCACACAGCCTTCAGCACCGTCTGACTCGATAGTATAATTAACCCCTTCTTCGGCTTGCACTCCACCAATAGTGAGCTTGCTAAGGTGCTCTGTATTGAAGGCATCTATCGTTTCCCTTAAAAAGGTAAGTGATGAGCCAGACTCAAGATTAATCGCCGAAATATTGACCGGGTTTCCTCCACCTCCAAATGTAGCTGAACTGGTTGCATCGACATTCATCTGAACACCATTCACAATAAAATACGACTCATAAGATGATCCGTTAATTATATTCATCGTAGGGCCTTCGGGCCCTCCAGGGAGTCTAAATCCAGGAGGACCGCCGATCCCGTCATTACTTCCTCCCGTTAGGCGTATTGTAGAATTGTCAACAGTGATTGTATAACCGCTAGCAACTTGAAATCGTTGTTGGGCTGACACTTGCGGAATTTCAACTGTTGAATTGGTAATGAAAACATCATCTTCTATCGAGACGTTAGGATCAATGATCTCAACATCAGAATTAGTTAGATCCCAATTAGATTCCTCAAAAATATCAGTTCCATCCGCTCCGGTCCAAGTGATTCCAGAAACTTGTCCCGTCTTAACCAACACCTTTAAGCTGAACTCTTCTTCAGTTCCAGATTCATTAATCCCCTTAAGGGTAAAAGTAGTTGTTTCTGTGAGCACAACATCCAGATTGCCATCCAAATCTTCTGGATCAAAATCCACCATCTTCAGACTAGTCCCATCGTCAAGACTCAGTGAAAGAGTATTTTCGCCAACGACCCATGACAAGTTCACCGTTTCGCCAACCTGTACAGAATCCATATCCGATTCGAATGAGACTAAAATATCATCAGGAATAACAGGATCATTCTCTGCCGTGATAGTTGTGAATCCATCAACTCCCGTTTCAATTAACATATTCACTCCTTCTTCGGCCGGATCACCATCAACAAAAACCTTTTGGATATGTTCTGAATTGAATGCATCAACCGTTTCATTTTTAAAAATGACTGTGCTCCCATTCTGCATATCAATTACCGAATTATTGACCGGATTTCCTCCCCCTCCAAAAATGACTGAACTAGTTTCATCGATATTCATTTGAACGCCATTCACAATAAAAAATACCT
>JABGYE010000399.1:0-12773 GCA_018675395.1 Akkermansiaceae bacterium | reverse complement strand
TCAGACCCTTTTGTCCCGCATTATAAAAAGGATAGCCCTTAGCCACCTCTTTCCCGGGCCGGCCACTACCACCTCCCGTCATCCCATTATCAGACATGAAAATTATCATCGTATTTTTATCCAACCCCCACTCAGATATTTGTGCTGAGAGCCTTCCTACGTTCTCATCAATGTTCTCTATCATTCCGTAAAATCCTGCCTGAGTATTACCGAATCCTATGTCCTTGAACCGTTTTGTGTTACTCGGAGGCGCAATGAATGGGCCATGAGGAGCATTCGTGGTGATGTATGCAAAGAAAGGATCATCCGACTCTTTCATTTTCTTTATCCATCCAAGAGCCGCAGTAAAAAACAAATCAGTGCAGTACCCTTTAGTTTTTACAAACTTTCCGTTATGACGAATGACTGGGTCAAAATATTTATTCCCTGGTGCATCAGCACAACTGCAAGCATAGGATTGCCCAATCCCTCCAGCCCCATGAATGAAGACCTCATCAAAGCCTCTATTATTTGGTTGATACTTGGCCTCATCGCCTAAGTGCCACTTCCCGAATATCCCAGTATTGTACTTCGCATCTTTGAGGTGCTCAGCAACCGTCATTGTACTAAGCGACATCCTTTCCCGTTCAAGTATGGTATGAGTGACTCCGTTCTTGAGGGGGTGCCTTCCTCCCATTATAGCTGAACGCGTAGGTGAACAGGTAGGACTGACTAAAAATCTCTCAAACCTAGTACTCTGTCCATGCATCCGATCAAGATTTGGAGTCTTAATCCATGGGTGTCCGTTCGCGCCGATAGGTCCGTACCCCTGATCATCCGTTATCATCAAGATGATGTTTGGACGTGAACCTTTTAAATCTGAAGCCTGAGAGGCTAAAATAAATAAAGGGAAAATAAATAATATTATTGAGCTAATCTTCATCTGATATTTTTTCTTAGTACATTAATCAACTTTTAGTCGATATCTCCCAGCCGCTTTGCGCAAGCTAACATTTTCACCAAACGTTTTTCTGAGTTTACTTGTTTTTAAAGTGTCCTCTACTGGGCCAGCCTCAACGAATTCTCCATCATTAAGTAATGCCGCATGAGTGATAGTAGGAATTATTTCTTCTACGTGATGAGTCACTAGAACCAGTGTTGGAGCTCCTCTCTTTCGAGAAGCGAGTCGGTTAACAAACTCTAGAAAATCCTCTCTCGCTACAGGATCAAGGCCAGCGCATGGCTCATCAAGGATTAGTAATTTTGGTTTGCACATTAGTGCTCTGCCTACCAGCGTCCTCTGCCTTTCACCTTGGGATATGACACCCCAAGGCCGGTTCCTCAGGTGCTCCACTTCTACCTTTCTAAGAGCCTTCTTTGCCGCTTTCCTGTCTTCTCTGGGGATCTTCCCCCAATGATTAATCATCGCATTCTTACCACTCAATACCACTTCAAAAACAGTTTCCGATGGATCTATTTTCTGAGCAACGCTCGCACTAACGACTCCGATCCTTTTCCGCAATTCGCTCCAAGCCACATCCTCATCCCCAACAATAACATCTCCTCTCGTCGGAGTCACATAACCCGCCATTGACATGAGCAGCGTCGTTTTACCCGAACCATTTGATCCGAGTAGGACCCACTGTTCTCCACGTTCAATTTTCCAGGAAATCTTGCGTAAAACAACACGATCATAACGCACCGTCAGATCTTTGATTTCAACAACCGGCTTCGGTTTCTTCTTAGACTTATCTTTCTTAGACTTCTTTGCGCCCATTAAAATATCTTTCTTATCAAACTAACGATTCATTAGCAATGATCACTCATCAAAAAATAATAAAGATCATGAAATGATATCATGAAGAACATGGCCATGAACATCCGTAAGCCTCATGTCCCTACCACTGAATCTGTATGTACTGCGCTTATGATCGACTCCAAGCAGATGTAGCATCGTCGCATGCAGGTCATGTATTTCTGCCTTCCCTTCGGTGACATGATATCCAAACTCATCCGTCTTACCATAGACTGTCCCTCCCTTAATTCCTCCTCCAGCCATCCACATTGAATATGCAAAGGGATGATGATCTCTACCGTTACTTCCCTGAGCGAAGGGGGTCCGACCAAATTCACCAGCCCAAACAACTAGGGTCTCTTTTAGCATTCCTCGCTGCTCAAGGTCCTCCAGCAAAGCCGCGATGGGCTGGTCAACTGCCCTCGAATTGTCTTCATGGTTACGCTTAAGGTTCCCGTGCGCGTCCCACCTATCATGCCCGCAATTGGGACACGTCAGCTCAATGAAACGAACCCCCCTCTCCACTAACCTACGCGCCATCAAACATTCCGATGCAAAAATACGTGTCTTGTCATACTTATGATTCATCCCATAGAGCTCCTTTATGGAATCCGATTCGTTCGACAAATCGGCCAGTTCCGGTACAGAGTTCTGCATTCGGAATGCCATCTCATAATTCTTGATAGCTGATTCGATTGCGTCCTGACCACCAGTGAGATCAGACATCCCCTCATCGAGTTTAGCAACCAAATCGAGCTTCCTCTGCTGATGATTAGAATCAGATTCCCGACGCTTAATGTTCGAGAGTGGTGACGCTTGCGGCTTGAATACTGATCCTTGATAGGCTGCAGGTAAAAAACCACTATTAAAGTTATCGAGCCCACCAGGAGGCGTGAGACCTCCATTCACTACAACAAAACCAGGCAAGTCTTCACTCTCACTGCCTAACCCATAAGTGACCCATGAACCCATGCTAGGACGACCTTGGACTCCACTACCAGTGTGCAAAAAATAATTAGCATTCGTGTGCTCAGAGAATTTCGATGTCATTGAGCGAACCACAGCGAGTTTGTCAGCGTGTTTCGCTATGTTAGGGAAAAGGTCACTGATCGGTATTCCGCTCTTACCGTATTCCTTAAAGCCCCAGGGACTTGCTAAAATTTTCCCGTTATTATTGAACTGCGTCGGAGCCACCTTAAAGAACTTAGAAGGGTCCTTACCGTTATGCTCTTTAAGCAAAGGTTTTGGATCGAACGAATCCACATGCGAAACTCCACCATCCATGTAAAGAAAAATGATACTCTTGGCTTTCACTTCATGATGAGTACCTATTATACCTTTACCATTAGAAGCTGATGAATTTTGCATCAAAAAAGCATCCAAAGCGAAGGCTCCGAACCCAATTCCTGAACTCTTTAATAAATCCCTACGACTCAACGGCTGCGGTCTAAATCTGTTGCAATGCATAAGTATAATTTATCTTAAAAATATAAATTCTTTCGTATTAAAAATCACATGAGCAAAATCCGTTAACTTTCTCTCATCAACTTTTTCCTCACCAAGAAACTCCAAAGCTGCACCTAATTCTTTTCCACTAGGAACCCTCGAAAAAGCCTTCATGTACATCTGCTCCACTATTTGAGTCGTATTCAATTTGGTATCAGTAAAGCTCTTAGCCCAAATGCTAGATTGCTCATGAACGAACGGATCATTCATCATTATGAGTGCCTGAGCTGGAACATTAGAGACTGTCCTTTTACCCATGCTACTGAATGGGACAGGAGTATCAAATGCTAACATCATCGGAGATAAGAAGTTCCTTTTCACTGATACATAAAGACTCCTTTTTCCCTTCCCATCTAGAGGACCCCCTCGGGGACGACCCCTGCCCGTCATGAAATCCGTCACATGGACCGGCACAGAGCCCCCATCACAGAAAATTTTATCATCCATTCTTCCTGAGACCATGAGGATACTATCGCGAATAGATTCACCTTGAATCCTTTTTAGGTTTGCTCTGTGAAGGAGAATGTTTTCAGGATCCACTTTGGAGCTCTCGGGATTAGTTGAACTGGACTGGCGGTAAGTCTGCGTAAGAACCATTCTTCTTATTGCCCCCTTAATGGACCAATTATCTCCCATGAAAGAAGAAGCCAAGTGATCTAATAAATCTGGATTTGACGGCTTCTTTCCTAAGACTCCAAAATCATCAGTAGATGGAACGATTCCTCTGCCAAATAAATGATGCCACAATCTATTTACGAATACTCGCGCCGTTAAAGGGTTATTAACATCAGTGACCTGTTTAGCAAGAGACAAACGACCGCTACCGACTAGCGGGGCCTTCTCTTTCTCTCCACCTAACGCAGTAAGAAATCTTCTAGGAACTTCGTCTCCGAGCCTCCTATGATTGCCACGTAATAATACAAATTCATTTTCTCCGGTCCCGTCGCAAAGTGCCTGAACTTTGCGGGGAGCAGGAACTTCACCACAAAGCTTAGAAACTTCTTTCCTTAGCCTTGATAACTCATCGTCATCATTTTCCTCATCAATCCCACATGCAACGCCCCAAGCAAGGAACTTCTTCCCGTCCTCGTCTATTTTTGATGAGCCCTCATTGATCGAACGTTTCCACAGCCATCCATAAGCAATAGCAAGGTCTTGCACAGAATGAATCTTGTTATTAGAGGCTATTTTATATGCAATAGCGGAAGACCTAGGCTTCGGTGCTCCGCGGTCCGAGAACCAAATCTCGTCGACATCAAAATAACCGTCCCCATGATCAACGTATTCGATGTGTGCCTTGTGACCCTTATACATTTTCAAGTCCCTCCCCTGAGTCATCCAATTATTATGACCGTCAGTGTTCGGATCATTTAATCTTGTCCCACCAAATAAGAGCCCGTTATAGGGCTCCATGTAGTAGCCGTCTATAATCACACGAATGCGAAGACCTCCTTTTCTGGCTCCCAACCGATGATGGATCTGGTTATGCGAAATTGTAAATGTTGGGGACCGAAGGACTCCCTGTAACTTGCCACCTAATCTTCCGCCATTTGCACGCCCAGGAATGGCCGCTTTCCCATCAGACTGAACCCATTCGCCGGGCTTCGTTGGCGCATCCTCAAAGGCCTCTCCCTGAACTAACCATCCAGATTCCTTGTAACTACTTTCAGAAAAGTCTGCGAACTTGATACTGTCCTTCGTTGACTCGAGGTGCTGCTTCTGCTGATCGGCCAATTTCCGTTTGACCGTTTCCATTTTCTTATCGAAAAGGCCTGGAGTTAAATTTTGATTTGCATCAATGAACTGCGACCAAACAAATAACGGATGCTCGGGATCCTTAATTTTAGGATCTTTTACCGCTTCAACCCATCTATTCAATGTCGTTTCTGCAACTTTATATTTCTTAAGAATTTCACTCATCTGTAGCCCACTAATGGCCTCCTTCGAAGCCATCAGGTAAAGAGCTATCTTGTCTGGTGACACATTCTTAGTGAAAGACTCTAAAGGAATGCTATCCAACTCTGATTTGAGTTTTTTTATTTGTGAAATCTTAGACCCGATCGCATCTCCCGGATCAAGGAAAGCCTCTTGGCGCCGTGAACTTTGCAGATAACCTGCCAAAGCATAATAATCCTTTGTGGATATAGCATCAAACATGTGATCATGGCAGCGAGCACACGAAACCGTGAGCCCCAAAAAAGTCTTACTGAAAACATCGATCTGATTGTCTACCCGCTCCACTTCATTGCCCCTAACATCTGTAGGAGCATGGGTCGCTTCATGAAGATGCCAGAAACCTGTACCTATGACTGATTCATTATAATTATCCTTTTGATTCTTTCTTGGATCCGCTAACAAATCACCAGCAATATGCTCAATTGCAAATTGATCGTACCGAACATCATCATTGAATGCCCGGATAAGGTAATCTCTGTACTCTGTTGCATGTGGTATGGGGTAATCAAATTCATGCCCACAACTCTCAGCGTACCGGACCAAGTCCATCCAATGCCTCGCCCAACGCTCTCCAAAGTGAGAAGACGATAGGAGTCTATCAACTAACTTCTCATAGGCATCATCAGATTTATCATTTAAAAACCCAAGCACTTCATCCGAGCTCGGCGGCAATCCAATCAAATCAAAATAGACGCGCCGTATCAAAGAATTCTTATCCGCTGACAAAGAAGGTTTTAGCCCCTTCTTTTCAAGTGCTGACAAGACATGAAGATCTATCGGGTTCGTGGACCAATCCTTATAGGCGACTTGAGGAGGTTCACTCTTAGTGACCGGTTGCCAGCACCAATGCTCTGACTTTCGCTTATTCAAATCAAAGACCTTTGGGCCGAGCTTTTTCTCCGAATCAGGTAACGGCTCATTGGGCCAAGGCGCGCCCATCACGACCCAATCTTCGAGAACCTTAATATTCTCATCACTTAACTTTTTCTTGGGAGGCATTTGTGTATCCGGATCAGTATAACGGACCGCCTCAATCAGTAGGCTCTTGTCCGGATCACCAGCGACTACTGATGGGCCAGAATCTCCTCCAGAAATTATAGTCGCACCATGGTCCAAATATAGCCCAGCCTTTAATTTTTCGGCCTTATTAGAATGGCACTTGTAGCATTTATCCGCCAATAGTGGTCGGACCTTTGATTCAAAAAATTGCAATTGCTCTGAAGTGATTGGCGCCGCACAAAGGACTCCGCCGCAACAGATCAACATTATTATTATGGCATGTGTCTTCAAATTCACTATTCAATCAGGAATCTATTATTATTACTTCCTAAAAATGATAAATCTTACGCAACGCTTTAACCAACAAAAAAATACAAATGTATCAACTATATATCCCAGAGAAAACGATCAGTTAATCGTTTTTGTTTCCCGAGGCAGTAATATTCTTTATTTTGGTATAAGGAATATCAAAAAATTTAATCAAAACAAGAAGAGCAGTGATTATTAATGGTGAATATACCCTCTGCTCGTCTATATAATCGGCATCAAAGTCTTCGTCATTATAGTGCATGGTTGAAAATGGAGACAATGAGACCTTGATCCACCTCCTCACCGATTTTAATTTTTTCAAGGAAGGGTACGTATCCATTTTCTTTGCCAATCTGTTACAATAAGGGACCATATCCACAGGATACATTTGATCGGTATTAAGTTTGGGGTACCGCTTAGTTAGTGAATTTCGATCTAGGACATGCTTTTCATTAATTTTTGGCGGTCTTTGGTATTTCCCGCTAATTGTTCCTACAATGTACCGTGCCTGCATTTCACTGATGGTGGGAATATTACCAATGATGGGACGGGCAAAACCAACCAGAAACAGGTCACTATGATCAACGTGTTGGCATCCAAGAAAGAAGTCCTTTACTTGAATTGAGCCTTCGGAGATTTCATGGAGATTGGATTCATATCCTATCATGGGAACTAGATAATCAGGAGAAACATCCAATTCCTTTTCATTATCAAAATCAAAGTAATTGCCATAAGACTCATCAATGTTCTTACCAATGATCCGAATTCTACCCTCAGCCACAGCTTCCAAGAAAGTATCACTCTTATTATGGAACATATTAAAGAGATGACCCTTTGCCCTCTTTGTCAGCTTCGTGTCCCAGTACTTTCTCCGATCAGCTAATGAGTCCTCTTGATTTATTTTGGATTTGGATTTGAAAAACCGCTCGAATCTTTCTTGGTGCTTTATTCGTGCCTCCACAAATTTTTGGCCCACAGCATTTCTAATGTCTTCGTGTATTGAAATTAAGAATCTGTTCCGTAGAAAATCAGAAGGAACTCCTCTTATTGGATGGTACCTCGGGCTGACACGAATTCCCGTCTTGAGGGAAAGGTAAATCTGATTCTCCAGTTCAGGAGATGCTAATCTGTTAGCTATATCAGTTGCTGATTCTCCTCCTCCAATCACAACTATCTTCTTTCCGCGGATCTGTTCTTTTCCATCAAAAGAAAGTAAAGTTTTGATTGGGGACTGGACAGCCTTTGGCTTTTCAGCCAAGCCCGTAGAGATAACTAGATAGTCAAACAATTGGACCTCCTTCTCTCCCTCATATAGCATTGAGAGCTCCCACTTCTCTCCTCTCCTCGCTATTTTTTGTACATCATGATTTTTGTAAATAAAATCTCCTAAGTTCTGTTCTTTTACGAAACTTTGAAGGTAGTCACCGTATTCATTGTCCTTGAAAAACTCATTACATCCCTCGCTGCCACCGGCCTGGACCTCAGAGGTGAATTTACGGTGGCAGGAGAACTGTGTTGTATATTTCGTCGAAGTCGAAACGAATCCTTTGTAGGTTTTCCCCCAAGCACCTTGCGTCGAAGATGTTTTTTCAAAACAACAGACCTCAAGATCGGGCAATTGATCCAAAGCTAATTTTAAAGTTACCAGCCCCCCACTCCCAGCACCAATGATCGCCAACCTCTTCTGTGTTTCCTTGTCCTCCATTTTTATCGGACGACTGTTAAACTAATGATTACAAAATTAAACTGCCCTGACTCTGGAACAAAAAGAAGAATCTTATCACCTCCATTCAGCTCGTGACTTTCAATGTATTCGTTAAGCATTAAATAAATACTAGCTGCACCAGTGTTCCCGACCGTCTCTAAGTTGGTCCAATGATCGACTATCTCCTCAGAGTCACTGCAAAGTTCCCTGATTATTTTCAACATCATTCGACGGAAAAAGTATGATGAGAGATGAGGTAAAACTATTCTATAGCTCCCTAGTTGGTCATTGTTCGCCTCCATGGCACTAATCACTGATTCTCGTGAATACTGGCTCATGTACTGATTGAGCACATTAACGTCCTGACTAAGAAGAAGCGAACGGCTTTCGAGCTTCATGCACAAGGGCGCTTCATGAGCAAATGACTTTGAGTGAGTCCAGTTAACCTGAAAAGACATTCTGTCAGGAGCGGGCTTATCTTCAATGAGAAAAGCACCAGCACCATCAGAAAGCATGAAACGCAAAAACACTGACATGAACCACTCGGAGTTCTTGATGTCTTCGGCATGAGAGTCACGGTCAGATGGAACGTCAATGGATGTTGATTTTAAAATACCCGATGGCTGCTCAACACCAACACTGAGCGCTGAAGATTGCTCTCCTAATCGCACTACCCGACAAGCATTAATGATTGATTGTGCCGCAGAAGTACAGATTCCTGAATTCGAATTGATTTCTATACTTTCTTCGAGCATCCCCATTTCGGCTAAACGCGCATGCAAAATGCTAGCAAGACCCGGCGCAACGAGCGGCGCATTGGTAGTGCCAGTCGATAGATATCCAACAGATGGCTTATGCTCACAATTATCCAAGCAATCTTTAACGGCCAAAGCCGCAAGATCATACACGTCATGAGTCGGGTCCTGATGCCGATCAAGAGCATAATAGCGCTGCTTGATCCCGTTCATCCTTAGAATCTTCTCTTTTATCTCTGATTCTCCTTCGAGCGTTCCAATGTACTTCGAAATATCTTCATTGCTAATCGCATTCCCTGGAAGAAAACTCCCAGTCTCTGTGATGTAACAATCCATATATTTTTCCTATATATTAATAGCCCTACGATACTGAGGCCGGGGACTTCGTTAGTAATGTACTATAAACAAACTCATGAAATACTATGTGATAATAGAGGTATTGACTGGGATCAGAGAAGAAAACACTACTGTTGTAATGGCTTCTGTTGTTATAAACCTGCATATAAAAATCCAGGTCCGTTAGCACTTCTTTGTTATCACTATAAATATGCTTCATCGCCCAAAGGACAACAGAATCGGAGCCAAATGAATTGAGTGCTTTTACTGTCGTTTTGAGGTCACCGAAAATGCTAATCACTATGACTATGAGCATTACAACATTTGTGCATCCAAGGATTTGGAAAGAAGACTTCTTATTAAATTCTAGAATTTTTTTACTGTACTGATTATGATCTTCAGGCTTCTCCTTTCGTAGCTGGCTAAGATTTCTCAAGAAAAGCTCTCTATCGAACCGGTCCGCCACTTCATAGGATAACTCATCATGACCTATCGTCATACTATTAGCTATCATTTCCTTAAAGGAGAGAACGCTAAAATCTCCTTCGATACCGTTTAATTTTTGATTGCTCGCAGTCTCTTGATAATCCGCGCTGTCTGTTTCCTTCAAGTCATCCGAGCCTGAATTTTCTTCATTATCCTTAATATTCTTTAGCAAGAAACGGTAGGTCAATGGTTCGATTTGAATATGGCGAATTAAAAGATCCGCAGCCTCATGACTCGCAAGATATTTTAATCCGAAAGCTAGTAAACCGTCTATGATTCGGCCCTCAAATCCTAACGGCCGCCGATGGATCAAAAACTTTATCGGAAAGATCACTACCCTAAGGATAAAATATACAATTAACAGAATAGGCCTAAGAAAAAGATAATCTATCCGTTTTTTCTCTTCCTTGAAGAGATCATTCATCGCCTTTGGAATGTATGGATACTTATTCATCTTTATTCATCTTTATTCATGATTCTCTAGCAAAACACAATAATGAGCCATCTATAAAAAAATAATCACAATTATGAAATAGCGATTATCGATAATTTCAATGTGAATATCAACCTGATCGATACTAAACACCCTCTCCTTATAATGAAATAATGCTAAGCACTAAAATATAGCCTCATCGAGTTGATTCTGAGCCTATCTCCTTTCAAGAATGACCGGCAACCCACCCTTAGGCTCCATTGTCAAATTCGTGGCAACTTTGTGTTTGTAATGAGGATCCACTCGGAACTTATATCTTTGCAACATGGAGCACAGAATAATCGTCATCTCCATCATTGCAAAATGACGGCCAATGCATACCCTTGGTCCGCTACTAAATGGCTGGTAGGCAAATGAGTCCACTCTACTATTTTCTCTAGAAGATTCTTCATCGAATCGGTCAGGATTAAACGTTTCCGGATCATCCCAATAATCTGTATTGCGATGTAACGCATATCGACTAATCGCAATCATTGAACCTTTTTTGATGCGAACTCCCCCTAACTCCACATCATGCATTGCATTTCGATTTTCAAACCAAAATGGTGGGTGCAACCTCATCGATTCCTGAATTACCATCTTCAAATACTTTAATTCCCCAATCTTGGAAAAATCCATCTGTTCCCCAGACGTCACATTCGTGATCTCATTTAATAATTTCTCTTCGACTTCAGCATTCAGACTCAACTCGTAAAGAGTCCAGACCAGAGCCGTAGCGGAAGTTTCCTGTCCACCCACAATTACACCAAGGACTTCTTCTGCTATCTCATCCTCTTCCATGCGCTGACCAGTCTCTTCGTCCCTCATACTTAAAAATACGGACAAGAGGTCCTCTCCCTGATCATTGCCTTTCCGAGCCTCAATGGTCTTTGAAATGAAAGATCTATATTCTTTTAATGCGCGCCTTAATTTAAAATTAAGTGGGCTAGGAAACCATTTCTTGTTGATAATTGGGAACGGAATTCCTGCGCTATATTTATTTATAACATGAGTCCACCTAATAATATCTTTAGCCGCACGAGTAAATCCGTCGCTTAACAACGATTTTCCGGCAATCTCAAGCGTTAACATGTTCATTTCCTCCGTAAGATTAAATGTAGTCTTGGACTCACAAAACTTACTCCACCGATCAATAGTTCTATTGCTAGAGCTTAGCATGATTTGAGAAAACCCCTCAATCAATTTCGGCCTAAATGAAGGTTGAATTAATTTCCTTTGGCGCCGCCAATGAGATCCTTCAGCTGTGACTAATCCGTTCCCAAAAGCATTTCTAAATCGATTATAAATGACTGTGTTTTTGTCAAAATTACGGTGCGTTTCGTTTAGTACTTTTTTGATCAGAGATGCATTATTTATAAGGTAAAAATTAATCACTCCTCTGTAGTAGATGAAATCACCAAATTTCTTTATCAAGGAATTTATGAATCTTGATGGATCTCTTATAACTTCCCACTGCCTATAAAAGAACGGTACAGTGCAAAGTTTTGGAGGGTCCTCTGAGCTAGTTGTCATTTAATAGAAAAGCCTCTCTCAATGATTATTTTACTGTGACATTCAAACTAGATCGGAAAATGTTCTGCTATTTTTTTTCTTAAGAAATCAACACTTAGTCGAAGTTGGTCAACCCCGTCAACTCCATCTTCTATGCTTATCCATCCATCAAAATCAACTCTACTCAACTCTCTAAAGATAGAATCATAGTCATTAAGACCTTCTCCGATCTGGCCATGACGAAGCCTCTTCGCGTACCCACTCGATCCGCATTCCTCTTCTCTTAAATCCTCTAAGCTCCCTTCAATTAAATAGCGATCACTTGCATGCATCGTCTTGACTCTTGCACTGACTCGATGCAAGAGTTCAATCGGGTCTTCACCAGCAAGATAAGTGTTACTAGGGTCATAATTGACCCCAAATCGCGGATGCTCAATCATGTCAACGAGCTCACAAAAAACCTCCATGTGTTGAGCGAATTCGGGGAATTCCCAAAAATCATCTTTGTAATGATTTTCAATTACCAAAGAGACCCCACATTGCTCAGCATAATTTACGCAAGATTCAATGCACTCAGCTGCATACTTGAGACCTTCACCCATAGAAACATCAGGCCGCCTCTGACCGGACAATACCCTGCAAAAACTTGCCCCCAATTCGGCTGCCATATCAATCCATCGCTTTTCCTTGTCTATTTGCTTTTCGCGAAAAGAGGAATCAGGGTGAGTAAAGTCTGGAGAACAACATAGCATAGGAATTTCTAATCCCTTTTCATTGGCAATTGATTTGAATCTTGCCCAATTAGTTCTTTCCTCATTTTCTATAAATCCCGCGTACCATTCTACCCCTTCAACATCCAAACTTTCTGCAATGTTCAACCATTCATGAACGGACATCGAGCCATCCACGCACAAAGCATTCATGTAAGCCTTTGGAAAAACTGCTAATTTTGGCATGCTTTAT
>JABGYE010000035.1:0-3307 GCA_018675395.1 Akkermansiaceae bacterium | reverse complement strand
TGGGGCCACATGGATGTATCCGTACTGGCCATGTGCATTTCCGCTGTAGCCAGCATCGGTCCAGTTCTGATTGTCTTTGAGTCTTTGAGAAATCATGTTCCGTTTACCCTCGTTAGGGTGGTGTCTGCCTCTGCCTCCTCCGTGCAGATAGAAGAGCGCGGCGTATTCACGGCTCTTATCATAACTTTTGGGGACCCACACCGAGTACTGGTAATGACCCTCTGGCAATACTTCGCGAGTATAATTGTGTTGTTCGCCAGGCGTATAGTCATTGCCTAAGCAATGAGCTGTCATTAAGATAAAAATCGTTATCAGTAGATGAGGTCTGATATTGGGAGGTTTTTTTGAAGTCATGGTTAAAGTGAATGATAGGAAATGAACAATTAAGAATCAATAAGTCTTACGCATACAAGTTACATTGTTCTTGGTTTCTTCGCTCATCTCAATTTATGTTATTTCCACATGCAGGTATTAGCCAATATTCTAGTGTCTTTTAAAAATAAACTTACACTGTTTGTTTTTTTAGGTGTTCTTTCATTGAGCTCTTTTGCTGCATGGGAAGATCAGACGCATTTAATTTCAAAGGATGGTGCGGAGTGTGTAGTTCGCGGTATTAAAGATGATGATGTTCTATTCCGTCATAAGGATCCCCAGAAATGCGTTGAATGGGCTTTATCTAATGGGTTGAACACAATTGTTCTTGCTGGTGAGTATATATTTGATGACCGAATTGATGTGCCTAGGCCAGGAGTAACTCTCATTGTTGATAAGGGTGCCGTCTTCAAATTGAATCCTGACACTAAGCACTCTACGATTAGTTTTAAGGCTAGCAATCCAGACTACTGGGGAATGATTCCTTTTATATATAACAAAGGACACAGTGATGTTAGGATTCTTATGTTTGGGGAGCTTGTAAAGTATCGCTGGGAAACAAAGGAAAGAGGTAGACAAACCATGCCCATTATATTTGATGGTAGAAACGCTAACGGTGACTGTGGTCTTAGTGGCGGGATGATGTTAGTGACTGGAAGAGCGACTGATTCTTTTTGGTTAATTGATTCGAGTGACGTGGAAGTTCCTATCGTTGCTTTGGATACAGGCCCAGGCGCATCATTAGTTCTCGAAGGATGTGAGGACTGTCCACTTGGTATGATAGTTAATTTAGCTCTCGATCCTGGTGGAAAGACTGGAGAAACCATTGACCTCAATTCCCGAAGCATAGACATCACGATAGAGCGGCTCATTGGTGAGCGGTCCTACGAGATAATCGACTGCAACGAGAGTCACGTTATCGTTAATGAAGCGGTTTCGGTGGGTGCCCCGCAGAAGCTCTTTGGGCGCGGCCCTGTGTCTGGACCCAGATTCACAGACCGAAGGTCTTTCGGCACCAGATCACTTAACGTGAAGCAAACAACGATTTTGAATGATGCGATTAGAGCGAAGCTCATTCATGAAGTCCCTTCATTTCCTGAATCATTGCCTAAGTTCACAGTTAAGACGACCGTTGAGATTGACTTGAAGGGGGATAAGAAGAAGAGGTACTCTAAGTCTGTTCACCTTGATCTTAGCGATTAGCACTCATAGTACCTCAGTTCTTCATGTGTAATTTCTTTGGTATCATTTTCCTTTATGCAGTTTTCTTTGTTGATGTTGCTGCTGCAGAGACCTTAAAGATAATCACTGAGAAGGATGTCCCTAAGACCGTCAGGACGCTATATGATGGTTTTGATCCAGGAAAGGAGCCTCTTGAGGCGAAAGTCCTAAAGGAACTTGAGCAGGACGGAGTCATAATTCAGATGCTGACCTTCACGGTCGGTAAGTTTAAAGGAGTGAAATCGCGAATTTCAGGTTTTTATGGTTACCCCAATGATGCAAAAGGCAAAGTTCCGGCCCTGATACAATTGCATGGAGGAGGTCAGAGAGCTGAGATTCGTAATGTTAAATATGCTGCTCAGAACGGTTACGCTTGCCTAGCATTGAACTGGGGCGGGAGGACCCTAGAAGGAGGCGAAGGGCTCGAAGGTACGGACTGGGGGGCAGTCGACGCTACCCAGAAAGGCCACAACTCGCATTATGGTTCACTCATGCCGGATCCGCTTACCATTGACCAATTTGAGTCTCCCCGGAACAGTAATTGGTTTTTGATCGTCCTAGCCGGTATGCGTGGAGTGAGTTTTTTGCAAAGTCAGGATGAAGTTGACGGAAATAGGATTGGAGCTTTTGGGCATTCTATGGGGGGCAAGTTAACTGTAATGCTAACCGGAGCAGACAAGAGGATTAGGGCTGCGGCTCCTTCGTGTGGGGGCTGTGGCGCAGCGCCGAAACCCATTGGGCAGTGGTCAAGTTCAGGAGTGCGTCCACTAAAGTCGCCACTCTACCATCAGACCATTGATGATGCGCAATACTTAAAAGAAATTGACGTTCCAATTTTGTACCTAGGTCCCACGAATGATTTTAACGGTATACTTGATGTGATGTACGCTAATTGGAAGAACTTAAGATCTAAGAATATTGCGTATTCAGTGACGCCTCATATGAACCATCGTTCAATTTCTGAGCATGTCATATCTTGCATGCTCTTTTTCAATGATCACCTCAAGGGCGGGTTTAAATTTCCTCGGACTCCAAAGTTAGAGATTAAATCTGAAGGGTCGAAGTTAGCCAGAGTCGCCAGAATATCACCTGAGATGGGAGAATTAGTTGAGAGAGTCGAAGTTCTTTATTCGGACGATCCGCATATACTGACTCGGTTCTGGAGAACAGAGAGGGCGGAAAAGGTTAACGGTCATTGGGAAGCTAATGTCCCGATGATTGGAGTATCCAAGGCTGTTTATGTGTTGGCGAATATTTATTATAAACTTGAGGCAGAAGTTGATGTTTACCCATCAATGAAACCTGTACCGAAGACCTTTGGTATAACTTCCGAAATGAAATTGCTGAGACAAGGGGTTCGCAATAATAAAAGCCGAACTCCTGTCCGGGTAATCCAGGCGAATTTTGATTCGTACGAGGATTGGTACAGGCTCGAGTGGAAGAATCCGAGTTGGTGGAGTGCTTACACAAGAAAAATCAAAGACCCTCAGCACATTGCTCCTGTCGGTGCAAATCTTGTAATGGATGTAAAATCTGAGAAGGGAGGGGTTATTTTCTTTGAAATTAAAGACAATGGTTGGAATGCTTTCCCTCTAAAGCCTAAGGGTAATTATTATGCCAGAGTCGATTTTGACGGTTCTACTGATTGGCAAAAGCTTTCAGTTAGCCTTGGGGATTTTAAACCGATCGATGCAAGAACTAAATTGCCGCTGAT
>JABGYE010000398.1:0-5171 GCA_018675395.1 Akkermansiaceae bacterium | reverse complement strand
GATCCGCTTGACGGTGAAGACTTCCCTCTCCTCTGGGTTGTTCGGAATGCGAAATCAAATAGTCCTTTGAACTCAATAGCAAATACGCGTGACCTCTTTGACGGTGTAGGGTTAGCAGAGCCTGAAACCGTTACCATTCATGACACTATTAACTTCCGGGACAATGCGAATGGACCTTTTCCGGACCCGCAGCCGTTCCCTCTCTTTGAGGCTCAGGACGTGAATCAGGATGATTTTGCCATAATGGCCACCGGAACGCTTTTCATAACCGACCCGGGCATTTATACCTTTGGATTTAATTCCGATGATGGGGGCGGTTTTTATATTGATGATGAACCGGTCGTTGTCTTTGATGCCAATAGAGGCTCTGCCACGAGTCTCGCTTCCGTGGACCTTTCTTTCGGTGCACACGAGATGGAATTTCTTTTCTGGGAACGTGGAGGTGGTGCCCAGTGCCAACTCTTCGTTCATAATGAAAAGGGTGATTTCGCTGCTGCCGGATTCAATGTGGGTAATTATCATCTCCTAGAGACCTCTTTCGTGCCTTCTGGCGACAGTGATAATGACGGTTTGCCGGACGCGTGGGAGGAACAGTTCTTTGATAATTTAGAGCAGGGTCCGGAAGATGATCCGGATAATGATGGATCCACTAACATGGATGAATTCGAGCGCGGAACAATACCTAATGATCCGGACACGGACGATGACGGGCTCAACGATGGAGTCGAAGATGGGAGTGGAACCTTCGTTAATAGTATGATGACCGGGACTAATCCCAAAATGGCAGATTCCGATGGTGATGGGCTACTTGATGGTGTTGAGACAAATACCGGTAACTTTGTTAGTGAGACAGATACCGGTACGAATCCTCACAAGACAGATACTGACGAGGATCTGGTCAGTGATGGAAGAGAACTCGTTCTTGGAACGGATCCTACAGTGCCTCAGGCCCGGCCCAAGGGCTATGTGCAGGACTTTGATGGGTTCCCTGACGGTACAACCGATTTGGATGATGGTACTGTCATGTATGGTACTGCAGCGAGTGTAGTTGATGGAAGATTACAACTAACGAGAGATGGTCAGGGCCTTGGTTTCTCAAGCTTTACAATCCCGACACTTGAAGGTTCTTCGGGTGGTTGGATGGCAACCTTTGATCTTGAGATTTCAGATGGGCCTGGAGCAAATGATCCGGCTGACGGACTATCTTTTAATTATGGAAATTTTGATTTAGGTATCCCGGGTTCTGCTGAGGAGGGCATGGCTGCCGTTGATGCGAATGATGCTTCGCCTCTAGTCACTGAGAACTTATCTTTTGAGATTGATACTTGGCGGAACGGAGACCCTGAGCAAGGAGTAAACATTGCCGAGAAGGTAGAAGGTGAGGACATTAACCTAGAGTTTATCAATGGGCGTATACTTGATGATGGAACATCGGTTTCTGGTCCAGTGACCATTGTCTATGATCCAGTGAACGGCGCATCCTTTAAAACAGAAGGCCTGCTCACTAATGCGGATTTCGAGGACGTGCCTTTGACTTTCGTCGGTGATGATTCCTACAATTTTGGATTTTCTGCTCGCGTTGGAGGAGCGAATCAGGACGTCTTCATTGATAATCTTGTCATTAGTCTCGGTTCGGGTGCTGCGCCTCTCCAGATTACAGAAATAGAAAAGGAAGGTGACGAAATCACATTGACCTGGAATTCTAAGCCGAACAGAGTCTATCTTATAGAGCGCTCTGAGGATATGGAAAATGGGGAAATAGATGCTAACCGCGATGGTAATTTTGGTTTCTGGGAAGAGATTGATGATGGCATTTTGAGTGATGGAGAGTTCACTTCATTCACGGATCAGGTCCCTGAAGGCACCAGGAAAATTTTCTGGAGAGTCACAGACATGGGGGTCGCTGAATAAGTTTTGGATTAATTTGATTAAAAAGATAAGAAAAGGTTCGACTTGGGCTGCAGTTTTCGTGCTTCATATAGACTAGATGTCTGACATTGAAATTGCGCGTAATGCCAAACTTGAGCCGATCGCTGAGCTTGCTCAACGGTGCCTTGGATTAGAAAAGGAACAACTGATCCCTTACGGTCACTTCAAAGCTAAGATTGATCCTCAGAGCATTGATGGAGAGCCATCCTCGAAGCTTGTCCTGGTTACGGCGATTTCTCCTACTCCGGCAGGAGAAGGGAAGACTACCACGACCATTGGTCTCGGTGATGGGCTGAGGCTGATCGGTAAGAATGCAACTATTTGCCTTCGTGAACCTAGCCTAGGTCCTTCGTTCGGCATGAAGGGTGGAGCCGCTGGCGGTGGCTATGCTCAGGTCGTGCCTATGGATGAGATTAACCTGCATTTCACAGGAGATTTCCATGCGATCAGTGCTGCGAATAATTTGTTGGCTTCGATCATTGATAATCATTTGCACTGGGGCAATAAGCTGAACATTGATCCTAGAAAAGTGACTTGGAGAAGAGCCCTTGATCTCAATGATAGAGCCCTTCGGCAGATCGTAGTTGGTCTGGGAGGTGCAATAAATGGCCTCACAAGAGAGACTGGATTTGATATCACTGTAGCTTCCGAAGTCATGGCTATTTTCTGTCTTGCTAGCGGGCTCGGAGATTTGAAACGTCGTCTCGGACAGATCGTTGTTGGGCAGAACAGTGAAGGGGAAAATGTTCACGCTAGAGAACTTGTGGCAGAAGGATCAATGACGGCACTACTTAAGGATGCGATTCAGCCGAACCTTGTGCAGACTCTCGAAAAGACTCCCGCCTTTGTTCATGGGGGACCATTTGCTAACATTGCCCACGGATGCAATTCGGTTGCGGCAACTAAGCTTGCCATGAAGTTATCAGATATTGTAGTGACGGAAGCAGGATTTGGTGCTGATCTTGGAGCAGAAAAGTTTTTTAATATTAAGTGTAGGAAGTCCGGCCTAAGACCAGATGCTTCAGTAATCGTGGCGACTATAAGAGCTCTAAAATATCATGGAGGAGTCAAAAGGAGCAATCTGGATGAAGAAAATACAGAAGCCGTCGAACGTGGCTTTGCAAATCTTCGAAGGCACCTTGAAAACGTTTCCAAGTTTGGCGTTCCCACTATCGTTGCTTTGAATGCTTTCACTGCTGACACTGAAGCCGAAACAAAAAAAATCACCGAGCTTTGTGAGGCGGAAGGAGTAAAATGTGTTCTTGCTACGCATTGGGCTAACGGTGGAGAAGGCGCTAAGGATCTTGCTGAGGAAGTCGTTAAGATGCTTGAATCCGAGGATCAGATTTCCAACTTTGCGCCGATCTATCCTGATGACATGTCATTGATAGAGAAGCTACAGACTGTGGCCAGAGAAATATACAGAGCTGATGATGTTGAATTGACTCCTGCTGTGACTAAGAAATTAAAGTCCCTAGATCAGACCGATGTTAGAAATTTTCCGGTATGCATTGCCAAGACGCCCTACAGCTTCAGTGCTGATCAAACTAAGAGAGGCGCTGCGTCTGGATTTAAAATGCCTATCCGTGAAGTTCGAGTGGCTTACGGGGCAGAATTTGTGGTTGTTCTTGCTGGAGAAATTATGACGATGCCTGGTCTCCCTAGGGTACCTGCCAGTGAGAGGATAGATGTGGATAATTCGGGGGCACTGAGTGGTCTCAGTTAGTGATTAATTGAGACCTTGGATTCTTTATTTGCTTAACAATTCATTCAGTCCGTTCATGGAATCGTTGATTGTCAGAGGGAACCAAAGGTCCCCTTCTTTATAAATAAGTTTAATCGATTCAAGTTTTTCTAGAGCATCATCAACTTCAAAATCGATTTTCTGATTAATCGTTTCTAGCAACTGATTTTCAGCGATCTCATCTATTTTTTCGGATCGCATTCCTGCGTTTCCGAATTTCCAGAGCACGTAATAAGCAATTACCATTTCACGATAGTCTTGTAACTCGGCTTCATTCAGGATCCGCAACAGGACCCCAGAGTTGTTATCTAGGTTCTGAAAGTAGAGGTGCCTTGTCAGATTCAGCTGGTACTTGTCTTTGGTCTTCTTATAAGAAAGAAATCCCTTGATAATATAATAGATGACGGCTGCAGGGATGACCCAGTACTTGATGAATTGTGCCAGTGTAGCAAAGATCGTGACAGCGACTACGAGCCGGACAATCTTGACTATGCTCATCACTAATCCGGAGAGTGCCGGGATGATTATTTTTCCACGGTCAAAGAGGCTCATTTTCACCTGCGTTCCGGGTAGTAAAGTGTGTAAATCTGAATGAGGAATTCCCTTGAAACTTTTCAGGTAGACGAACGAACTGGACTGTCCTTTGGGAAGGTTATCGTGCTCTTTTAAACGGAAGGCAATGATGAGCCTTTGAAAGACCTTAACATCAAATTTTTCCTCTTTAAATAATTTCCACCAGCTCTTCTTGGTCCAGGTTTCTGTTTCATCGCCTCGACCATAAACGTGCAACTCCTCGAAAAGAGAAAAATTAACTTTCATCCTCAGACCAAGGGCCGTCGCATTTTCAACGGCAGTTTCTAGCTCTCCTGTCGGAAGTTTCCGGTAATTGGCGTTCTGAAGAATTTTGTTCACCTGCTTGAAGACTTCAGATGAATCTTTTTTTGTATCTTCTTTGATAATCAAAATAGAATCAGGGTCGAGGGGCTGATACAATCTCTGGATCTTGATCTGTTCTGAATGATATTGAGCGTGTAACGCAGAGGAGAGAATTTCAAATAATTGTAGTAATTGTGTCCGGTCCGATTCACTGCATTTATCAAATTCAGGTAAGCACTCCAAGAGCTTGTCTCGGCCAATGGGTATGAAGTGCTCTCCTTTATTCTGCATAATAAATTATTAAGGAATTTTGTGTATTCTTACACGACTTAAAATGAGAAATGTGAAATGAATTTTAAGAAGATTAATTATTGTAACATGTCAGGAAATTAATTATTCCCCTCTGATTATTTATTAGGCTTCCTTGTTTGAGGGGTGCATTATTCGGAACTTAATGAAAATGAACGAATAATGTTGTTCTTGGGGATTATTTTCTCTACGATCACAAGAACCTAAACACAAATGAAAATGAAAAACTCCACGACCTTAACGATAATTTTTTCAATAGCAGTGCTAGTAGGCATTGCGATTCCGAGAGCTCATGCCCTTGAACTACTTAGTT
>JABGYE010000395.1:0-5546 GCA_018675395.1 Akkermansiaceae bacterium | reverse complement strand
TAATGTTCCATGTACGGTGGACAGTGACCACCGAACAGGGTACAGGATGCAGGAATCACGGATACTAGTAACGGACACTTGAGTCTTTGAATCCTTTGAAAAGAATTGACTGAGCATCTTAGCCTATTATACTAGGATAGATAACTGGGTGAGCATTTCATACGATAGTAATGTTTAATTAATGTGTAATTGCAGATGATAAGATATGTTATTGATGAGAGGTTGGAGACACTTCATTATTTGCTTCCCTTGTATTTATTTTTCTTCTAAGGATCTTTCAGTTAGGGCAGATGAAGTTCCTTTTCTTGATGTGGAAAATGGTTCGAAAGCGTTAGTTTTAAAAGTTTTAGGAAGTTCGGAAAAGTCTCAGAGGATTGAATTTAAAAGTGATTATAACCCCTGGGCTTTATTAACTTCAGATAGCGGAAAAAATGAATGGAGTTTCCCCGTACCAAATTCTGATCAACGGAGATTATTTAGAGTTGTGGAATCAGCTCGACCTAGGATCGTTTCGCATAGCTCATGGAAGGGAAGTATAGACTTCCCTGATGAGCCTTTTCTTTCAGAAAATTTAGGGGAATCTTTTGAAGTCGTTAAGTGGGTAAAGTTTGTTATTTTAACTGACGATTCAAATCGGGTTTATTTCCAGGATTCAAGAAAATATCTCTTTCATTACGATTTTGCTAAGGATCGATTAAAGCCATTCAGAGGTATGACAGCTGAAGAGTTTAATCATGCGACGTTATATCTTGGGAGCCAAAAAGCTATTTTGGGAGCAGTTCTAGTTGCGCCATACTCTAAGGAATATGCTGTGCAGTTCATAGGTCAGGATTTATATCCTAAAGAAATGATGAAGTTTCTTTTTGAGACCGTTGGAAATTCGATCAATGGAGTTCAGGAATGGGATGGGTACTTAATGCCTGTTGCTGCTCATGCATCTTCCATCCAAACCGATGCAGAGTATTATCAGGAAAATAATATTGCTATTGCAAATCCTGACCGGTGGTCCGGTCAGAGCGGTTGCTATGTTCCTGGGTGGGCCATTGGTAGATTAAAGTATATTCAGTCAGATGAAATTAATGCTGCTTACTTAAGTGGTGAGCTTCAACCCACAGATGTTTTGCTCACGGACTTTGTCCCTGCTGAAGTTCCTTACGTTGCAGGTATTCTTACGCTCTCACCGACTACTCCCAATTCTCATGTTTCAATACTTGCTCAGTCTTATGGGATACCGTTTGCTTACATAAAGAATCCAGTTGGGCGGGTAAAGGCGATGAGCTTGGTGGATTCTTTAACTCTTTTAAGGACCTCCAGTGGTTATTGGGGGAGTTGCAGTATCGAGACTCTTGATGCTTCCAGTGTCTCAGATCCCTATCTCAACGAAATTCTTGAGTTAAAGAAAGCTCCTGAGCTGGATGTTAATAGTAAGGTTTCTAAGGGAGTGATTACTATTAAAGATTTGTCCAAGGTATGGCCTTCGGACAGTCGCTATATAGGAGGCAAAGCTGCAAATTTTGGATTTTTACGTAGGGCGATTCCAAATAATTCTCCTAAAGCAATTGCATTTACTTTTGATCTTTGGGATCAATTCATGGACCAGTCGATGGGTGATAAAACTCTTAGGGAGGAAATTAACTTCAGAATTGAGCCGTTTTCGTCATGGCCAACCGATATAGCTGGTCTTGATAAAGCTCTTCGGGATATTCGAAATATTATCGTAAAAGCTTCGGATTTTTCTGTTGAACAAAAGTCAGCCATTCTTAATGAGCTTTCCGGGTTTTCTCCAAACGAAAAAATCCGTTTCCGAAGTAGCACGAATGTTGAGGATACGAGGTACTTTGTAGGGGCTGGACTTTACGATAGCTTTAGTGGCTGTGTTCTTGATGATACTGATAATAACAATACTGGTCCTTCTCATTGTGATTCCGGTGAGCCGAACGAGAGGGGAGTATTCCGAGCTATTCGCAAAGTCTACGCTAGCTTCTATAATTTAAATGCCTATCTGGAGAGGCTTCGGCATGGAGTGAATGAATCTGAAGTCGGCATGGCACTTTTAGTTCATCATTCATTCCCTGATGAAATTGAAATAGCGAACGGTGTTGCAACGCTTGTTCGAGGTCTGAGTGGTAGAAGTACTAGGGTGGATATTAGCATGGTTACTCAAAAAGGAGCTGTGTCTGTTACTAATCCTGAAGGTGAAGCAATTCCTGAAGTTGTTAATGGGTATTTGTATCGAGGCGCATCAAATTATGAAGGAGTAAGCTTACAGCAACGCTCATCTCTTTTATTGTTAGGCGATGATGCTGTCATGGATTGGGAAGAGGATTATCTTTCAATGATTGAGATATTCTATCAAATTAGTCAGGAATACATAGAGCGATTTCCGGAAAATCAGGAACCACATCTCGAATTTGAATACAAGAAGATTCGTGATGGTGAGATTGTCATAAAACAAATTCGAGAAATCCCAATGAACTCAAGTAGTGGGTCTGAAGATCTCTCAATAATTGGATCGTTATCGGAGCTGATGGTTTTTCAGGGTGAATATGGAACCGTGATGGGCAACCATAGGCTTAAGTCCCTTTGGAGAATGAAGGGCGAAAATCGGTGGGTGAATCCTCAAGCGGAAAGGAACTCATTTATTGCTGAAGCAGAGGTTGAAATTGCTCTTAATGGCGACACAAAAAACATTAATGGAAAGCCATTGGATTGGTCTAATCATCGGTTTAGAATGCGCAAATCGGGTAATCAGAGTTATGCCCGAGATTCGTGGAATTGGAATAGTGAGCATGGTCAGGTTAGCTACTGGATTGATGGTCAAATGCCTAATCCTACTGAATATGAAAAGGATCCAGTTCGTGGTCTCTCTCAGATTAATTATTTCCTAGGTGCGGATTACAGGAGCTTCGTTCCTATTTATAATTCTGGATTTGGTGGGGTCAATGAAAGCACTACAACAAACGATACTGTTAAACTCGTATCCGGACACCCATCTGATCCGGCGCAAGAGGGCAGTATGTTGCAGACTCGATCTTTTTCAGAAGGAGGAGTTTCAATTGAAACTCGATTTTACTGGCCGCCTTATCCAAAGGGACCAACTGCTGGATATACGTCTCCGTTAGAAAAATGGGTACAGACAATAATTACTGGGTTAACTGCTGAGCCGATTATTCTGAAGGGATATTTTTCACAAACTTACCGGCCTGGGCATCATAATTTTTGGGAAGATTTCGTATTTGAGCCTATTCTTGATGAAGAGTTGGATTCATCTAAAATCAGTGAACTCCAAAAGAGAAATGTTCGGCAAATTCTTTTATTTACGGATCCTTGGGGGCAAAGTGGAACCATTAAAATTATCGGATTAAATGGTAAATTGAGAGATCCATAAAATCATTCGGTTTTTACATATGAGATGATTTTGTTGTCATCTTCACCGGCAGCCCAGACGACCCGAAGAAAATCTGCTGGATGAATATCATGAGTCTGAAGAAAATTCATATCTCCTTGGCAAGAATACATTACATCTGGATGTAGTTCACCTCGTAGCTTGGCTCGGGCTTTTGTTATAATCCTTGGGAGCCATGATATATCTTCTAATTCCGAATCACGAGACGGCAGATCTTTTGATGTGATTTCATTGGTGCTTATTTCTTTCTTTTGGATGGTGTAGAAGTAATCTCTCCTAGCAGCAGCAATGAGCATTGCAGTTTCAATGCTTGGTGCGCCAACATCACAATAATCTTCAACAAAATCAAAGAATTCGCGTGGCTTATACCCTATAGAGCTTAAATACTTTAGCTCTTCATCAGAAAAAAACTTATCCAAGTTTTGATCACCAGACCGGTATTTTTCAATGCTTGATTTGAAAGTAGTTAAAAATTTTTTTTCCCAGCAGAAATTGTCCATGATTCGATTTATTTGTAGTTGGAGATTAATTGATTCTTGAAGAGGATTACAGTTTCAAGATCAAGATAAGATGAAAGTTAGTGAACAGTAATAAAGCAACTCAATTAAACGTTTGTTTGAATTGCTATTAAATATGTGCTAATTACTTAAATTAGTGCCTATAACTGAGGGAGAGTCAATTTCTGCATCAGCAACAGCCACCAAAATGCGGCTGTTGGATGTGTCTGGGCGGTTGTTTGCCGAGAGTGGTTTTGATTCAGTTTCATTGAGGCTAATAACCGAGAATGCTGAGGCTAATCTTGCTGCAGTTAATTATCACTTTGGATCTAAAGAAGAACTGATAGTTGCTGTAGTGGAGAAATTAGTTCGTCCAGTGAATCAAAGAAGATTGGTGTTGCTAAAACAGATAAATTTAGAGGGATCTGCGGCATGTCAATCCATAGTGGAGGCATTCATTGACCCAGTCATTGAAGCCGCTTCGCGTGGAGATGAAGAAGATCAGAGGTTCTGCAAATTAATGAGTCGATGCATTGCATCACGTGATGAGCGAATCACTAGTTTAGTCTTGCGTCAATTTCCTGAAGTGCTAGCAAAATTTGTTGATGCTTTAAGATTAGTATGCCCATGGATCAGTTCGGATGTGGCACATATGAGAATTATGTTCATGGCTGGAGCCATGGCGCATTCATTGTTTCATTATGATAAACTTGTAATAATCTCTGAGGGACGTTGTGACATATCATCACTTGATAGTCTTCGGGATGAATTAGTCCAATTTCTTTCTGCTGGTATGTCGGCTGGCATTTTAAAATAAAGATGAAACGGTTGAGAATTAATAGAGTCTATTTTTTTTCTGTGCCTTTAATATTCGTTGTATCGATTTTTTCAGGGTGCATTGCAAAATCCCCTCCCAAGATGAAGGAGCCCTTAGAATTGAAATTACCTTCATCATATCAAAGTAAATTGGATGTCATTGATTCCGATACGAATTGGATTAAGGAGATTTCCAAGGACGGGAAATTAGAAAAATTGATAGAAGAAGTCCTTTTAAATAATTGGAATTTTAAAAAAGCTGCCACCAATGTTCAAAGAGCTGCTGCGAATGCTAAGATATCAGCTTCTAAAAAATATCCAAAGTTCAGTGGTGGCCTAGGAGGTGCTCGTACTGAGCGATCTTTTTTAGGTTTTCCTTTTGGTGGAGATCAAGAATCATCTGAGGCAAGGCCTAGAGTTTCAAAGTCTCTTTTTAGTAGTTACGGAATGTCTTTAGATATGAATTGGGAAATTGATTTGTGGGGTAGAATGCGGACAGGCCAGGAAGCATTAATTGCAGAATTTGAGGCTTCTTCAAGTGAGCTAAGAGGCTTCAAATCTTCTCTTGCCGGTCAAACAGCAAAGATATGGTTTGCTTTACTCGGAGCCAAAGAGCAGGAAGAGCTTGCAAAGCGAAGTTTGGCTAGCTTCAAAAAAACTCAACGCATGTTAAGGGATGCATTTGATGCTGGAAATGGAGCCGCTTCACAAATTCGATTAGCAGCCTCCGACGTTGAGGTTGCTGTGGCATTATTAGAACAACGAAAAGCGCAAGTTAGAGCGGCTGCTAGGCAATTGGAAATTCTCTTAGGACGTTATCCTGGGGG
>JABGYE010000121.1:0-13848 GCA_018675395.1 Akkermansiaceae bacterium | reverse complement strand
GGTTGGCAATCGCGTTTCGAGTGCATTGGCATAAGCCTGCCTAACTGCGAGACCTACAAGTCGAGCAGAGACGAAAGTCGGCCAAAGTGATCCGGCGGTGGAAAATGGAATCGCCGTCGCTCATCGGATAAAAGGTACCTTAGGGATAACAGGCTGATCGCGCCCAAGAGTTCATATCGACGGCGCGGTTTGGCACCTCGATGTCGGCTCGTCGCATCCTGGGGCTGGAGAAGGTCCCAAGGGTTCGGCTGTTCGCCGATTAAAGTGGCACGCGAGCTGGGTTCAGAACGTCGCGAGACAGTTCGGTCCTCTATCCTCTGTGGGCGTAGGAAACTTGAGGGGTTCAAACTCTAGTACGAGAGGACCGAGTTTGACGAGCCTCTGGTGCTCCGGTTGTCGCGTCAGCGGCATAGCCGGGTAGCTAAGCTCGGAACAGATAAGCGCTGAAAGCATCTAAGCGCCAAGCTATTCCCAAGATAAAGTTTCCCTGAAGGATCGTGGAAGACTACCACGTTGATAGGCTGCTGGTGTAATCATGGCAACATGTTTAGCTTAGCAGTACTAATAATCCGTCTGACTTGTTTCACAATCCTCCGTTTTCACAAATTTGTGAAATTGACCCGTGCCGTTCGGCAAGGGGCTCTGGATAGTAACTTTCGGAAACTTCTACCCGTATACAGATGTCAGTGAATTGGATCACTGGTCCCACTGACCGTTCTTTGAAAAACAATATGAGAACGCTTCGAGTCCATCGGATTTGAGCCGGCCCTCAGAAGTCACAACTTTAAATTTTTATTTCTATGTTAAGAAATTGAACTATCAAGTTGTGGATTCTGGTGACCATAGCGTAATGGAACCACCCGTTCCCATCCCGAACACGGAAGTGAAACATTGCAGCGCCGATGGTAGTGCGACGAAAGGTTGCGTGAGAGTAGGTCGTTGCCAGTTTATTCTTTTTTCTTTACGGAAATAAGATCAATTTGCCCAACCCTTCACAGGGTTGGGTTTTTTTGTGATTTGTTACAATGAATTTTGTGATTTGTTACAATGAAGATACGTGAGAAGAGAATTTGAGTATTTTTATTATTTAGGGTTATGATATGACAATAAAATCAATGAAAGACTATAGATTAAAACGCCTATTTAACGCGAACTCAGGTCGTTGCTTTGATGTAGCGATAGATCATGGATTTTTCAACCAATATGGTTTCTTGGGTAGTATCGAAGACGCATCAAAAGCGATTTCAACTGTCGTTAGGGCTGGTCCTGATGCCGTTCAGTTAACAGTTGGTCAGGCTAGGCATCTACAGTCTGTGCCTGGGAGAGAGAAGCCTTCATTGGTCCTCCGTGTGGATGTTGCTAACATCTATGGTAAGGAACTTCCTGACACTTCTTTTAGTAGCGTCATAGCTGATGCTGCTCTCCAAGCAGTCCAGCTAGATGCTGCTTGTGTTTGTGTGAACTTATTTGAGATTCCGGACGCTCCCGAAGTGCATGCCCAGTGCATCGATAATATTCTTGAATTAAAACCTGAATGTGATCATTACGGGATGCCAATGATGGTTGAGCCCCTAGTCTTTCGGCCAAATGAGGAGTCCGGTGGATATATGGTCAATGGTGATGAGAAAAAGATTCTTCCGCTAGTTAGGCAGGCTGTAGAGCTTGGTGCGGATATTATTAAAGCAGATCCGACTGATGATGTTTCTATTTATCACCGTGTCGTTGAGGTGGCTGGTGATGTTCCGGTCCTTGTGAGGGGGGGAGGAAAGGTTTCCGATGCTGAAATATTAAAGAGGACCGAGGATATTATTGCTCAAGGAGTTTCAGGTATCGTTTATGGGCGCAATGTTATTCAACATGAGAATCCTGCAGGCATTACACGCGCTTTGATGGCTGTAGTTCATGATGGTGCAAGTAGCGAAGAGGCATTGAAGATGATTGGCGAAGTTTAATTATGTCCAAAAATATTAATGTGGGGGTCATTGGTGGTGGACTCATGGGGCGCGAAGTTGCCAGTGCCTTTGGGCGTTGGTTTGCGATTAATGATAGTAAAGTCAATCCTTCATTGTGTGCCGTGGCTGACCTTAATAAGGAAGCTCTCGAATGGTTTAATTCTGTTCCGACTTGTAAATTATTGACTGATAATTACCAGGAGATTCTGGATTCTCCTGACATTGATGTTGTTTATGTTGCAGTTCCTCATAACATGCATGAACAGATCTATATTGATGTACTAAATTCAGGAAAAGATCTATTGGCTGAGAAGCCTTTCGGGATTGATCTTGGTTCTGCAGAAAGGATTGTTGAGGCCATTAAGAGTTCAGGTCAATTCGTCCGCTGCAGTTCGGAGTTTCCCTTCTTTCCTGGTGCTCAGAGAGTGTACGAAGTTGCAAAGAGTGGTGGAATAGGGAGAATCTTGGAAGTGCGTTCAGGTTTTCATCATGGCAGTGATTTGGATCCCGACAAGGCCGCGAACTGGAAGCGTCAGTCAAAAACCTGTGGTGAGATAGGTGTTATGGGAGACCTTGGGATGCATGTATGCCACGTTCCTTTTCGGTTAGGGTTCGAGCCACGTTCAGTTTATGCGCAGTTACAAAAAGGATATCCGGAGAGGCCAGGAGGATCTTGTGACACTTGGGACAATGCTATGCTCCATTCTTGGATTGATGTTGATGGGGCCGAGCCAGTTCCTATGCGACTCGAAATGAAACGAATGGCTCCTGGGGAGACGGATACTTGGTTCATAGAAGTTCTAGGTACTGATGGAGGCGCTCGTTTTAGTACCAAGGAACCACGCACCCTTTGGCAGTTTTCCCGAGGTAAAGAGCAGGAATGGCGTCGGGTAGATCTTGGATTTGATACACCCTTTAAGACTATCACTGGTGGTATTTTTGAACCCGGATTTCCTGATGTTCTTATGCAAATGTGGGCTGCCTTTTTTGCGGAACGTGATGGTGATTTAAATGAATGCTTTGGTTGTGTGACTCCTGATGAAGCATTGATGAGTCATCGTCTTTTTGCAGCAGCAATCCAGTCCCAACAGTTAAATCAGGTCATTGAGATTAATTAAGTGGAGGCGAATCATGGAGGACAAAAAACAATTACAGCGATCCGGAATCCTTGCGGCGGGTAACTGGATCGTTGACCATGTGAAGCTGATTGACGCATTCCCTGATCAGGATGCTCTTTCATTTATTCTTTCCCAGTCCAAGTCAAATGGGGGAGGTCCATATAATGTCCTCAAGGACCTGTCTATGCTTGGTGCAGATATTCCTCTTCAGGCTGCCGGATTAGTTGGGAATGATGCAGATGGCCAATGGATAATTAATGATTGCCGTGATTCAGGAATTGATACTGATAGATTGGCACTCACATCCGATGCTACGACTTCCTACACTGATGCTATGTCCGTTGAGTCTACCGGAAGACGGACGTTCTTTCATCATGTAGGAGCTAATGCTCTTTTACAACGTGCTGACATTAATCTTTCTGAAAGTTGCGCGAAATTCTTTTACCTTGGATACTTACTGTTACTGGAATCTTTGGATAAGGTGAATGATGATGGAAGGACTGGTGCCAGTGAGCTTCTGAATGAGGCTAGATCCTTAGGGTTTCTTACCGTGGTAGATCTTGTCAGTGCGCAGCTCGGAGACTTTAAGAGTGTAGTTCTTCCTTCACTCCCCGAAGTGAATATTTTATTACTTAATGAATTGGAGGCTGGATCGTTACTTGGATTGGTTTTAGATGAGAATGATCCTTTTCCCTTGATAGATGCTGCACGACAGATACTCGACCTTGGAGTCAGAGATCATGTGATTGTGCATTCAGCTAGCGGTGTAGTTGCAGTGTCTTCGGACGGTAATGAGGAGTCACAAGGGTCTGTCCGATTACCTGACGATATGATTCGTGGCGCGGCTGGTGCAGGAGATGCTTTTGCTGCAGGTCTTATAATGGGGCTACATGAAGAAAAAAGCCTAGATGAAAGTTTGCGATGGGGAGTCTGTTCTGCCGCTAGTTGCCTAACTGACCCAACGACTTCGGGGGGCATTCTCCAACTAAGTGACTCCTTGCTACTTGGAGATCAATTTGGATTTCGAGAATTTCAATAGACGAAATTATTGTTAATTTTTGAGGGCTCCCAAGCTAACGTTCATTTTTTTTTCTTTTCCTTCTCTTTCAATAGTGACAGTAACTTTATCGCCAACGGACTTTGCATCAAGTATGCGGAAAAGGTCTGACGAGTCATTGACTTTCTTGTTATCAATTTCTTTGATTAGGTCTCCAAGTAATATGCGCCCGCTTGATGATTGAGTCGTTGCTTTAAGACCAGCTTTTTCAGCGCCGCCGCCTGGAACAATATTCAGTATTAGAACACCGGATTTTTTTAGCCTTCCACTGACGAAGGAATCTGGTGCAATGTTGATCCCAAGTCCCGGTTTAGTAACTTTCCCAAATTCTATTAATTGTGGAACGATCCTATTCACTGTGTCTACGGGAACAGCAAACCCTATACCTGCATAGGAACCTGTAGGTGAGTAAATGGCCGTATTGATACCGATGAGTCGGTTAGCACTGTCCAATAGAGGTCCTCCAGAATTTCCAGGATTAATAGCTGCATTGGTTTGAATTACTCCTGTTATAGGTCTTCTCGTCACTGATTCTATTTCACGACCAAGTGCACTAATGACTCCAGTTGTGAGTGTCTGATCGAATCCGAAGGGATTTCCGATAGCATATGCTTTTTGACCAACTAGAAGATCCTTAGATTCACCGATTTTAATTGGTTTTAGCCGGTCGTCAGGGGCTTGTATTTTTAATACAGCAAGATCCTTATCCGGTTCAGCACCTATCAACTTTGCATCCCATGTGGATTGATCCCAGAGTGTTATTTTTGCCTGATCAGCACCTCTAATGACATGGTAATTGGTGACGATATGGCCTGCCCTGTCCCAGATGAATCCTGAACCCGTGCCCGCGGGTATTTTATATATATTTGTACTGAAGAAGTCGCGTCTGAGATTAATTGTAGTAATGAAAACAACGCTCGGTGAGGTTTCTTCAAACAGATTAATTGTTGCTTTCTCATCTTCGCCAAGATCGGCCCTTGGTGTAACAGCTCTTGGTGTAATTTTTGTCGCAGATTGACCTGACCACCAGGCCTTGACCTGAACCGTTGCCATATAGATTAAAGCAGCGAGAAGAATTGCAGTCAGGAATCCGTTTGCTCTGCCTGATTGATGTTTCTTACCTGTGGATTGATTATCCATGAGTATAATTTTACTAGAATATTGATTCTGTAAAGTTCGACAATGTACTCAATGATTAACTATTTCAATTATCGTCTTTTTTTGAATAAATGGAGATAAGCATTAAAGACTTGATGATTTCCAGTAAGTTTCGGCCATTCCTCTGTTTTATCTAGGTGATCAATTTTGATAGTCCTTATATTCCATGCTATTAGTTAAGTTATCTGAATTATTTATTAATAGATTTTAAATTAATATAGATGGCCAAAACGAAATACACGGAAGAAGACATAAAGACTCTTGAGTGGAGAGAACATATTCGTCTGCGACCAGGGATGTATATCGGTAAGAGGGGAGACGGTTCGGCTCCGGATGATGGGATTTACGTATTACTTAAGGAGGTCATTGATAATTGTATTGATGAATTTGTTATGGGGCATGGAAAAGTTATAGAGGTCAAGTTGGATGGGGATTCAATTTCTGTGCGTGATTTTGGTAGAGGGATTCCTCTAGGTAAATTAATGGACTGTGCGGCTAAAATTAATACAGGGGCAAAATATGATTCTGAAGCTTTTCAAAAATCTGTTGGGTTGAATGGTGTTGGTATTAAAGCGGTGAATGCTCTTTCCGAAAACTTTCAGGTCCAGGCATTTCGAGAAGGAAAGACCAAATCAATTACTTTCTCTAAAGCTGAAGTCACAAATGAGATGCAAAGGGCAAGAAGCTCTAAGGCGTCAGATGGGACCTTTCTTAGTTTTCAACCAGATGAGGATATCTTTAATGATTTCAAGTGGCGTGAAGAGTTCATTGAAAATATGCTTTGGAATTATGCATATTTAAATTCAGGACTCACACTTGTTTTTAATGGTAAGAAGTACAAAGCAAAAGAAGGTCTCAAGGAACTCCTTGAGAAAAATCTGAGTGAAGAACCGCTTTATCCGGTAGCGCATCTCATTGGTAACGATATAGAGGTAGCAATAACACATTCGTCGAGTCAGTATGGAGAGGAGTATTATTCTTTCGTTAACGGTCAGCATACGACACAGGGAGGTTCTCACCAGGCGGCCTTTAGGGAAGCAGTTGTAAAGACAGTAAGAGATCATTTTAAAAAGACGTTTGATCCAAGCGACATTCGACAATCGATCATCGGAGCGATCAGTGTGAAGATCCAAGAGCCTGTATTTGAATCACAAACAAAGACCAAGTTGGGTTCGACTCATACAGCGCCCAAGGATGGTCTCGCCATTCGTGGTTGGATAGTGGGTTTTGTTCAGGACCAACTTGATAATTATTTGCATCGTAATCCTGATGCTGCAAAAGCGATGCTGGAGAAAATACAGCGTGCAGAAAAGGAGAGGAAGGACTTAAAAGGAATTAGAAAATTGGCTAAAGAAAGAGCCAAGAAAGCAAAAATTCATAATAAAAAACTTAGGGATTGCAGGGTTCATTATGGAGATAGAAATAAAAAGGCTAACGATAGCACCTTATTTATTACTGAGGGGGATAGTGCCAGTGGCTCCATAACGACAGCCCGTGACGTAGATACTCAGGCAGTATTTTCATTGAGAGGAAAACCCCTCAATAGCTTTGGTCTTTCAAAGAAAGTTGTTTATGAGAATGAGGAATTCAATTTGCTTCAACATGCTTTAGACATAGAGGATGGACTTGAACGTTTGAGGTACAATAATGTTGTGCTTGCCACTGACGCCGATGTTGATGGTATGCACATAAGGCTGCTATTGATAACTTTCTTTCTTCAATTCTTTCCGGAACTCATTCGTGAGGGACATTTGTATATACTTGATACTCCTCTGTTTCGGGTTCGGAATAAACAAAAGCAATTCTATTGTTATAACGGAAAGGAAAGAGAGGAAGCCATAGCGTCTTGTGGTAAGGGGGCTGAAATTACACGATTTAAAGGATTGGGTGAGATATCACCAGGTGAGTTTAAAGAATTTATTGGTGATGGAATGAAATTGGATCCGGTGATTCTTGATCGCCATAAATCAGAATCAGAAATGCTTCAGTTTTATATGGGAAAGAATACTCCGGACCGTCAGAAATTTATTATAGATAACCTTAAGGTTGAGATGGATTTACTTCATGAAGAAGAAGTTGCCTGAATGTAAATAACGCAGGTGAGTGAAATGGGGACAGGAGATTGTGCTATATGAACTTTAGATCACAGCAGGGTCTACTCCGATAGTTCCGATGAGGCTTTCAATGTAGGCTGGCTCTTTAGTCAATTCTAATTTTTCGGTGACTGTCTTTATAGCCTCTGTTACTTTTAAGCGGTCTTGTTGATCCTCGTAAATTGGATCTGAAGAAAATTTTTCTAGTGATCTTAATTGTTTTTCATAGAGTCCTTCATCGACTTGGCATTTAGCTTTTATTCTTTGCTGATACCATTCACTTTTCAATAGATTCTCAGGCTCGAAGAGAGAACGTAATTCATTGCTATTTATGTCATTTCCTTCATATTCTCCAAATGCCATAATGTGCAGGAGGGCCTTGAGTGGGGGGCAAGCATCATCAATGCTACTGTCTTCAAAATATAATTTTGCTATTTGTTTCTGAGTTTCAACGATATTATTCAAGCCTTCACTGAATGCTGCTTTGTCTTGTAGCTCTGGACGGAGCATTTCTTCTGTAAAAATACTACCTGGATCAGCAAAGATACGCCCAAAGTATCGGTGAACAAACTTTTGAGTGATTCGGTACCCTAATCGGGAGGAATCCTTAAACCCTTCTAAATTTGCACATGACTCAAGTAACCCATCACGGATCATTATTTTTGGATCTCTTTCGGCAATGTGCATCCGTGACCAAACTTCTGGAACAATAAGACTAATGTCATGGTCCACGCGAAATTTAGGTCCAACATAACCAGCGGCACTAATGAAGTGCGGTTGACGAATTAGTAGAGCAGAAGTTAATGCGTTATTAAGATCGATTATTTGAGAGAGAGAATTAAAGGGCCCCTTCGTTAAGGCTCCTTCAGAGCCAGCGCCTGTCGTTGATGGCGATTTACCCGTTAGGCTGGCAATATAATCCATGAACAGTTCAGGTAGTTCTTGATAATGTAACGGGTTATATACTGCTAAGGCGCGAATCCCTAATTCTGGATTTGGTGGATTATGGCGTCGCCCTGGAAGGATTGCATTGACTGGTGTGGCCAGTGGTTTGTCATAAGCAATTTCCCTATAAAGGTGCATGCCTACCTTTGCCAAATGCTCAGATCGACCATTATGCAGATCTTCTCTATCCTGCAAGTATCGAGGATTTTGTGATGGTTTTCCGTCTACAATTCTTGGATGAGCAGTTGTAACAACAAATTCATTTTCCTTTTTTTTATGAGCTTTTTTCAGTGTGGTTTTCAAAGGCCTCGAATATTTCTCGAAGTGGATTGCGTCTTGCATTAGTTCATCAAGACCTTTCTGATCGATGGGCTCATAATTTGAGAAAAAGTTCCCTTTTTTTGCAAAGTCTTTTTCTGCCGCTTTATCATACCCTCTGTGAATTGCATCATCGGGCCTTTGGAAAAAACGATATTCACAATTTTCTATGAATTTATGAGATCCTTCTTTTAATTCAGGGTGAAGCCCATTTTTAAATTGAGTGTTGAGGGTAGCTGATACCGAAATATCATCTTCACGTTGCAACTTTTTAGCAGGAAGGAAATCTTTTCTGAGGCTGAAAATACGCCAGGATCCGTCCAATTCGTAGCCGACCCTTAGGTATCTCGTGATAACTTTTTCACCGTTGTATTTTAGTTCGTAACCAGACTTCCCATCAATAATGTCTTCAGTGAAGCGCTTACTCCATTCATCCCATTCTCCCCAATCTGGTTTATATAGCCTCTTAATGAGGAGGGCCATGCTGATTGCTGGTTTCGAAATTGAATCAATAAAATTATTGTGTTCCTTAGTGAAGTCCTCGGAAGGGGTAAGTAGTTTCAATACAGAACCCAATGAACGTTTTGTGCTGAGTATTGATCTGCTTGTTTTTTCTGTTTTCCTTGGATTAGGATAACGGTCCCAGTAATTTCTTTCGAGGATCTTACGAGCTTCATCCATGGTTTTGTTGAAATCAGGAATCACGATTGACCCCGCAGTCATTGCATCTGACAAGGGTTTTGAGATTTCAGATTTTCCTCCTCCCGAGACGGTGCAAGGTTTGTGACAAAATGTGCCTTCGGCTTGAGTGCCGACTAGGCGCCACCGTCGGCCAGCTGCGGGTCGATCCAATTCGATCTTATATCCTGATGGGTAAACGTAGGTTTTTTTCTGGTGGAGTTTAATAGTGGATTGTGACTCGTCTTTATTTTGCCAAGTAATTTCCTGATTTTCCTGATCTATTATTGCGTTTTCAGGAAGATAGATAATATCATCATAGAAACTGTCGATGGCATATCCTTCGGGCTGTTCTACTGCAATTCCTGATAAGTTATCTAATGTTTTCTGATAAGTGTGTTCTTCTCCGGCTAATAATGGGTTCAAAGCGAAGTCTTCTCCATGATCAAATGATGGAAAAGCTATAGCGCCTCCAGCGTGTTCTTCTTCGCAGCCTCCAAGCAGATTGCAAGCATAGCTGATCTGTGATTTGACCTCTTTTTTGCAATAACCATAGTAATTGTCTGCTATCAGAGTGATTATGACTCCATTTTTATCTCTACAAGTAATTTTAAATGCTGATCCGTCATTGTAATACTCTGATTCATCTTCCCAGCACATGCGGTCCTTTTTTTGTCGCTCAGTTGCTTCAGATATGTGAGGCAGGCCTAATTCCTTTTTGGTGAGATGGATTAGGTGTGGCGCTAAAATGACGCAACCAGTGTGACCACTCCATCCATGAGAGTCTAGAGAGCTATCATTTTCTGGAAGAAACGGGTCCCCTGCATTACCAAAGATTGATTCAACAAAGTCTAAATTACTGACTAGGTTTCCAGGCGCAAAGAATCGAATTTCCATTGAACTTCCATTTGAAATTCCGGGAATGTCTGGAAATACTGAGGGCCTTAGAAGTAAAGATAGGAATGCTTTAGTCGGCGACTTTTGAGTTGATGTGTAAGGGATCGTTAATAATTCCTCAGGGGGATTAAGGGCAGCAGACAGTAGTCTCGCGAAGGCTTTTTTGGGGACGGATTTTTTGTCTGCAGGAATAGGCAGTCCACCTTCTACTAGATGGAAAACACCTTGCGTTGTTCTTCTATCCTTGCTGGGATTGTGACAAACACCTTGAGCGACTCTGTATGAGGAAACGATATTGGATTCGAAGGAATCTTTTTCTGGCGGAATACTTAATAATCTTGCAATTCCATGTCTCTCGAGGGTGAGGGATCCTTCTGGTATGAGGGAACCAAGATCTTTCAGATCTTCGGAGCAATCATTTAAATATTTAAGGAGGAAATTGTTAATGCGTTCATCAGCGGGACATAAGTAATCAGAGAGTAGTCGAACCCTTTCTCGGAAATTTGCTAGTAGTGATCGTCCCATTTCGAGAAACGGGTAATCTCTTTCATCTCCGACGATATCAAATCCACGGGCAGATAATTTTAAGTTGATGTAGTCTTTGAGTGATTTTGTGGATGGATCATTAGAGCCATAAGTATTACCGAGACCGAGTTTTTCTTTGGCTTTTTTGGAGTCTAGCATTGAAATTAAGCGCTTAGCATTGGAATTAAGCAGATTCCATGCAAAAGCCAATAACTGATACGATTTTTGGATGTGAAAAGGATTTGAACTGTTGGTTTTAAGGCATTCCTTACCAATGAAGATGAACGGTATAGCGAAAAATGATTTTCCAGTCTTTGGAACTTTTAATCTGACAAAACAATATATTTATTAAGTTTATCGAGTTCCGATACTATATTTAATTTTTATGCCAAATGTTCTTCTTTCAGGTCGTGTAGCAGGTGAAAAAGATCCTTCACGCGAGTCGAGAGCCAAGTTGCTGTATCTTCTTTTCTCTTCGGGTTGGGACATAAGCAACTCGAATGGAGATCAACCTGTAACGTTATCAAATATTCAGGATCAAATCATCCGTTCTGATGCCTTTGTGTTTACGCCAGGTGCGACGCTGGAAGAACTTTTCAAGGCCGTTTCCATATTTGTTGGATACCAGACGATGGATGAAAAACTTGAAGAAAAAGGAACAGTAGTCCTTAACGGAGATGATTCATGGGATCCTTTTTTTAATGTTTTGAATCATTTGAGATCATTGGGAACTATTACGCAGGATTTCAGGGATTTCCTCCTCGCGGTAAATGAGCCGGAAAACGTTATAGAGGGTTTGAATAGGGTCCGTGAATTAGGTGTTCCCGATCCGGAAAGACATTCTGTTGCTGAAGATCATACAGATGAAATATATTCTTATGAAGCTCCTCCCTTAAAAGGACAGTTAGGAAATGTTTGTGTGTTTTGTTCTGCTAGTATTAAGGACCAAAGTTATCTTGATGATGGTTATGAGCTTGGTCAGCAAATGGCAGAATCAGATTATGGTTGTGTTTCAGGTGCGGGCAGGACCGGCGTGATGGGAGCAGTGGTTCGTGGAGCAGTGGATGCTAAGGGCTGGACCGGAGGATCAAATGTTCCGCACATTATTAGGCTTGAAGGTCTTCCTGATGGATTGTCGAGTTTTTGGCTTAGGTCTGACATTTATACCCGCATGGAAGTGATGATTGAGAGATCAGATGCATTTGTCATTTTCCCGGGTGGTGCAGGGACAGTTCAGGAATTGTTAGCTTTGTTACTATTAAAGGAATCTGATGATCCCTTGATGCAGGGGAAACCTATAATTTTATTTGATAGGATAGATGGTTCCGGAGTCCATTTTTGGGATCCGTTAATCAAATTATTAGCAAATACGCAATGCTCTTCATATTTTCGAACCGTAAATGAATTGAATGAGATAATGACTGCTGTTCATGAAGAATTAAATCCTTAATTAAAAAGGTCCATACGAATGGAAAAAGAAATTAAAGAACGACTTCAACGACTTGCATGTGCTCTGATAGATCAGGAAGCAGCAAATATTTTAGTGGAGCCACAAGTTGGGTCTGAAGGGTTTTGGTTTGGAGGCGGCAATGTAATTTGTGATTCTGATGGTACTTTCTGGTTGTGTGGTCGTTATCGGAATCACGGTGATTCAAGGACCGGGGTCGGTGCTGGTGAGCGTGGTCTTGAGTTGGCCATCTTTTCATCTGATTCAGTTATGGGCCCATGGGAGAAAAAGAAATCATTTACCAAAAAAGAATTACAAAATGGAAATGATGAAGTTGTTTCAATTGAGGGCGCTGCACTACTTATGGGGATTACAGGCGTTGAACTTTTTTTATCAACGGAAAAAGATAGATCGTATCCTTCAAATTTTATTGATTATCAGAAGAGTGGGACCGGAATATGGGACATTGATATAGTTGAATCTGATTCCATTATGGGTCTCGATCCGAGCACAGTTTATAATGTCATTCGTAGTGATGAATTAGGGGCTCTTCATGTGAAGGATCCAGTGCCATTTCAGATCCCAGGAGACAATGATCAGACAGGTGTATTCTTTTGTAGTCATCCATATACCTGGGCGAGTTCAAATACTGGTCTTGCAGTGAGGGGGTCCGGACAGGATCAATATAAAATTGAAAGCTTTAATGTATTGTCACGTGGAAATTCATGGGACGTCGCATGTACCCGAATCACTGACCGTTTAGCAGTACCTCCCTTAGGTGATTTTTCAGGAATGCCCCAAATTTCTATATACTTTTATGATGGGGCCGAATGTTTGCGCTCCCTCGATGAGAGTGCCGTTGGTGTTTCTAGGTCGCGTGGATTTTCTTGTGAGGAAATCGGAGGCATGGCAGCAGGATTTGATCAATCATTTCCGGAAATTCATCGAATTTCTTCTCATGAGCCTATGTTTGTATCGCCTCAAGGGACCGGTTGTAGCCGTTACGTTTCGACACTGATTACTCCGGAAGGAATTTTGGCTACTTGGCAACAGTCGCAAGAGAACCTTTCTCAGCCATTAGTTGGAAATTTCCTTCCCAATCAGAAAATAGAGGAAATATTGTCTTAAGAAAATGGCTCTAACTCGGATTGACCTAGCGACGATCATCGCCATACTCAAGGGACGATGGAAAAAGTTATTATTATAGGAACTGGATGTGCCGGGTGGACGGCAGCAATTTATACAGGTAGAGCGAATTTATCTCCACTGGTTTTGGCAGGAGATCAACTAGGGGGACAATTAACAACGACGACTGAGGTTGAAAATTATCCAGGTTTTCCGCAAGGGATCATGGGCCCAGAACTCATGATGCATATGCAGGAACAAGCTACAAAGTTCGGAGCCAGAGTAGAGTATAAAAAAGTAACTTCCGTAGAAAAAAATGGTTCGACTTTTAACGTGGCTTGTGGTGAAGAGCAGTACGAAGCTGAAACTGTCATTATTGCGACTGGAGCCGATCCGAGGCATCTTGGGCTCGATGGTGAAGAAAAACTGATCGGGCATGGACTCACTTCATGCGCGACGTGTGATGGGGCTTTTTACAGGGACGTTCCGGTCGCGGTAATAGGGGGTGGAGATTCGGCCTGCGAAGAAGCAACAT
>JABGYE010000394.1:0-5536 GCA_018675395.1 Akkermansiaceae bacterium | reverse complement strand
TGATCTGGATTTTGAAAAACAATCTGTATTACAAGTGACGGTAACTGTCAGTGATGGCGAGCTAACGGATCAAGCAACAATTACTGTGAACCTGAATGATGATCGTGAAGAGGACGCGGATGGGGATGGGCTGACCCAGGCCCAGGAGGAGGATATTTACGGTACCAGTGACACCAATGCCGACACGGACGGAGATGGTTATGAGGATGGGGCAGAGGTCACTGCTCAGGTTGACCCTGCTGACCCGAACAGTTTCCCGAACGAGGCACCAGTCATTGCGAACCAATCATTCAGTATTGAAGAAAATGCGGCGAACGGCACAACCGTGGGAACCATTGCCGCAACCGACGCCAATCAGGATGCGTTCATTTGCACGATCACCAAGAATAAGGATCCTAATCAGGATGGGAACGGGGCGCTTCGCATTGAAGGTAATAAGCTTCTGGTCAATGACAGTGGTGACTTGGATTTTGAAGAACAATCTGTATTACAAGTGACGATAACTGTCAGTGATGGTGAGCTAACGGATCAAGCAACAATTACCGTGAATCTGACTGATGACCGTGAAGAGGACGCGGATGGGGACGGGCTGACCCAGGCCCAGGAAGAGGACATTTACGGTACCAGTGACGCGAACGCCGACACGGACGATGACGGTTATACGGATAGTTGTGAGATTCTGTTCAAAAGTTCACCCAATAATACGAAGAGTGTTCCGGCCTTTCAGATAAAGATGAACGTGCTCGAGGTTAATCAGTTTGAACTGCTCTTCCCTGGTAAGAAGGGGGTACTCTACTCCGTGCAGACTTCAGACGATATGAAGACCTGGCTTTCGCTCGAGAAACTGATCATAGGGCAAGGCGATACCATTCAGGAAATATTTTCTTTTCCTCAGGGTAATTCCGGACACTACTGGAGAGTAAGGAAAGAATAATCCGGTAACTTTTTTTACTTTCACATAGTCAGGCGCCACTTCTAGGTCCGACGTTGACGTGATAAGTAAATGAAGATAAGTACTGACCCTCAGAGGGCCTGCATAATCGATTTTTGTCTACTAGATTGTCTTCCGCGTCCAAAGGCCCTAATAGCAATTTAACCTAGTAACGCGTTACAGACCTGATCCACTTCATCTTCTTTGAGATAAGGATTCATCGGCAGGCTCAGGCACCGTTCTGAGACTCTCTCTGTGACTGGAAAGTCTCCTTCCTGATGACCTAAGTCACGAAACACCGGCTGAAGGTGTAAGGGAACCGCATAATAGGAAACGGACGGGATTCCAGCGTCCCTCAAAGAATTTTGAACAGCGTCCCTATCATCACATAAAATGGTATACTGCGCATAGACGGAACTGTTTCCACTATCAACCTGCGGTAGGACAATGCCATCCCTCTCTAACCGTGCATTGTAAGAATCAGCTACGGCCTGTCTCTTGACTATTTCCTCATCAAAGATCGCCATCTTGGCCATCACAATTGCCGCCTGTATCGAATCGAGCCTGCCATTGATTCCGAGCCGGGGATGATGATGCTTTTTCATTTGGCCATGGACTCGAATCTGCTTCATTTGCTCAGCCAGATCATCGTCATCAGTGAACAAGGCCCCGCCGTCCCCATAACAACCGAGAGGTTTCGAAGGAAAAAAGGAAGTGCTTCCAATTTCTGAAAGCGCACAGGACTTCTTTCCATGATGCGTTGCGCCAAATGATTGAGCAGCATCCTCAATGACCGGAATCGAGCCGTTCCTCTTGGCAATGGCACAAATTTCATTCATCGGAGCCGTTTGCCCGTAAATCCCCACCGGCATGATTGCCTTGGTCTGATCCGTGATCGCCGCTTCGACTAGGGAAGGATCCATGTTCATGGTCCTCTCATCAATATCGACAAGGACAGGCTTCGCTCCAATGAGGACAATCATCTCAACGGTTGAAATCCAAGTATAGGGAACTGTAATAACTTCATCCCCGGGCCCAATCCCTAAAGCCATCAATGCAATGAGCAGTGTGTCCGTCCCGCTCGACGCTCCGATGCAATGCTTGACCCCGACATAATTGGCAAGCATTTGTTCCATCTCCTCAATCTCTGGCCCAAGAATATATTGTCCATGATCAAGGACCTTTTTGATCCTCTCATCAATATCTTCCCGGATCCTTGCCTGTTGCGATTTAAGATCTATGAAGTCCATTTTATAAATCCGAAAAACAAGCCGAAGAAAACTAAGAAAGCGGGAACGGATTATCCCGATTTTTCTTTATCCTGATCTTCCTCTTCTCCGTAATACGAACCGCTCCCGTAATAACTGTAAGCATAATTACCGTAGTAATAATTGCCGTAATACCCGTAGTAACCGCTTGATTTCTTCATTTCCGGCATGCCGTTGGCAACGATTCCCACAGGATCCGCATTATTTTCATTGAGTAATTTGAGGATCCTTGTGATGGCTTTGCGGTGAGTCGAACCCATCCGGTACAAAATCACAGCCGAATCCACTAACTTGGAAACGGGTAAGGAATCCCGGACCGGTATCAGAGGAGGAGTATCAAAGACAATGCGCTGAAAATCATCAGGAATAGAACTTAAGAGATTTTTAATATTCTGTATGGTCATGAGCTCAGAAGGGTTACCTGACCTTGACCCTGAACTTATAAAGAAAAGGTTCTCGTTCTGGGTAGGCTTGACCACTTCCTCAAAACTCAATTGGTTTGAGATGAAGTCACTGAAACCAGGAGACCGTTCCGTCTCAAGGATGGTATGCTGCACCGGCTTCCTCAAGTCCAGGTCCACTAGGAGCGTCTTTTCATTTTGTGAAGCAAATGAATTGGCAACGTTCGCTGATGCGAAGGACTTCCCTTCACCAGGCACGGCACTCGTGAACATGAAGGTCCTGCGGTCCTCCTTATCACCAAGGAAACTGAGCCCTGCTCGCAAGTTGCGTATCGATTCAGCGGTCGGGGAATGATTATCATTATTAAATAACAATACGTGTTCCCTCGAACCTTTTTTGACAGTCTTCTGGACTTGTTCCTTGCTCTGAGGGATTGCCCCAAGGACCGGAAAACCAGCGTACTCCTCAAGCTCAGCGACGGTCCGAACGGACGGATCAAGGAAACCAATTAGGATAGCTAGGCCAATTCCAGAGGCCAATGCTCCGACAAAGAAAAGGCCAAACGTTTTCACAAATGAGGGGCCGACCGGGCCTTCAGGTAAAATGGCCTCCATCGCAACTGAAAATTCACGTGAAGTCTTATTGCCAACCACTAACGAATCAATTTTAGAGAGGAGACCATTACGAAGATCTTCCTTGCTTGTTAATTCGGCAGTGATGAACTGAGCTCGGCTCTGCACATTAATGACCCTATCAATTTCCTGAGGCAAATTATCCCAGTACTCCTTTTCTTTGTCAGATATGACGGAGACCTGCTTAAGTTCAGTATCAAAACTGTCTTTATGAGATTGAAGCTTATTCTCAGCTTCAATTAACGCTGGCCACTTCGGTCCGTACCGCTTCTTGAGTTCGACCACTTCCTCATCGGCTTTATCAATCATAGCCTTTCTCAGGAAACAGGCATTATACAAAGATAACCTTTCTCCAAGCTCAAGAATTTCTTTCTCGGCACCTGAAACCATTTGATTAGCCAACTTAACATTCACATTCGTCTCTTCATTAATCTTGTTCTCCACATTTTTCTTTGAAGCCTCAAGGATACCGTTAGCAATCTGATGAGTGACTTCGGCGCTCGTATGCTCGACAATAATATCGACAATGTAGCTCTTCTTGCGTGGAACGACACGGATCCAGTTCTCTCCCAGCATCATGTTAACGAGTTGCCTCGGTTCGATGACCATTGATTCATCAGAGCTCCTAAGATTTTTAAGGAAACTCAATTTAATAATGTCTTCTCTCTCATGAATTTTTGTGGCCTCCACCATCGAGGTCAGGATTTCAGGGACGAGGAGTTTCTGCGTCACCGTATTAATAATCGCATCACCTCCAAGGTAAGCCTCTGTCCTAAAGTTATTCCCCTGTTGCTCCTCGAGAGAATCTCCTCTCTCGACCCGCTCCACCTCGATACTGGCATTAGCCTGATAAATGGGAGGACTCTTCACATGCACAAAGATACCCAGAACGATACCTACGACTGTAATGAGCATCACCAACCATAACTTGTTACGGACCCAGAAAATATAATCCTTCAGGCCCCGGGCAATGCCCGAACTGTCACTGATCTCAGATTCTGCTATGGAATTTAATTTTTCGTAATCCACTCTTAGGTAGTGTTGGGATTTGTGCTCTTTAAATTAATTAAAAAATTCTGGCCTTGACCTCTATCTCATCTCCTGGGCGGACCAAGAAAACTTTCGAACGGTCCGCAGCATCGATTGTTGTCGATGTGGTCCTGCCACCAGAATCCGTTCTGGTCACTATGGTCTTAGAGAGCTTTGCGACTTTGGACGGGCCACCGGCCATGCTTATCGCTGCGAAAATGGTCAGCTTTTTTTCCTTTTCACGCGGGATCATGTAAGTCCCCGCCTTCATGACTTCCCCCGAAATAGAGAAAGTTCCAAGATCAGGGAGCTTGCCTACGCTGATAACGTCACCGTCCTCAAGCATTGTAGCGCTAAGGCTTAAAATGTTCACCTTAGTGATCTTGCCGCCCCGGTTAAGGGTAATTGCATTCTCATCAGCCTCCTTCGTCAAATTACCGACCAAGCCAACTGCAGAGCCCATGTCTAATGGCTTCTCCCTCGGAAATTGAATCTCACCAGGCTTTGTCACTTCACCGATCATCCGGACCTGATACGGCTTGTGATTGATGATGGAAACACTGACGCCGGGCTTCAAGATGTAACCGTCTTGCAGCAATGCGACCATCTCTTGAGCAAAATCATTGGGGCCCTTGCCTTGAGCCTCGATCTTACCTAATAGGGAATGCGAGATGTCTCCATCAATGGAAACGAGAAACTGACCTGAAATTTGCGGTTCGCCATTAATATTCAAGAGCAACGTGTCACCGGAAGAAATGAGGTTATTGCTCTTCTCCTCCTGACCCTCCGAAGCACTAAAAAAGAGTACCCCAATGAACAGATTGCATACCAAAATATATTTGAAGGAATTAACCATTTTCTACTTATGTCAGATGAATGTGAATAGATAATGAACCGGAGAGATAGCTTAACATATATAAAAGTCAAAATCGAAGTGATCTTAAATTAAATGTCCCTATTAATTAAATCTCACCATGTCCTAAGTTTAAAATCATCATAACCTATCATATTAAAGGGATAATTTGAGCTGAAGTCCGTACTGGTTCCTCTCAAAGTCGTAATAGTCCTTCGTGGACTCGTTAACGAGCTGATTGTAAAAAATTGAGACTTGCGCATCATCAAAAGAGCCCAGATTCAGGGACTTACCCAGACTGAGGCGCAAACTCTGAAGGTCCTCCGTACGAGACCGCAGGGACCCAGCATTGAGCGTGGGCTGATAACCTGAAAATTCATAGAAATAACGTAGTCCAATCTCAATGCCACCGTCGAAGGCC
>JABGYE010000100.1:0-8136 GCA_018675395.1 Akkermansiaceae bacterium | reverse complement strand
TGGAGTTTACCTTGGATTTTGATGTGAGTTCCGAAAGAGCAACGAGAGTTCTGACCGCCGGAATCCGCGCCGCTTGCGAACATGAGGGAGTCCTAATTGAACCGGAGCCAGAAGTCCGGATGAAGGCCTCGACGTTAGAAGGGATGATCTACGAGATTCGTTATTTTATCCTCCCAAAATTCATTTCACCAAACGAATCAATGCATTTGGTTAACAACACAGTCCTTGATCATTTAATGCATTCCGGAATTGTCCCTGCCCATGCCAAGCAGGAAGTTTTCCTATCCAAACGTGAAAAAAGATCACTCGACGCCTCCCTCGACAACGACTTGTACCAGTTACTAACAAGGACCGAACTGTTCCGATCCCTGGACTCGGAAGAATTTAACTCTTTACTGGAAAGAATGACAAAACGAACACTCCGAGAGGATGAGGTTCTTTACCAACAGGAAGACATAGCAGACTCCATGTTTGTCTGCGTAGAGGGCCTATTAATAAGTCACGTGGACGGCATAGACGTTGGCCAAGTCAAGGCCCAAACAATACGCGCGGGTCAACACTTTGGCGAAGGAGTGTTCCTTGGAGGGCAGTGGAGAGAATCGACCATCACCTCAAGCACTGAATCTATCTTATATGAAATTCAACGAAATGATTTCGACCCGATACTAGCTAAGCATCAGAACTTAGAAAAATACCTCGAATCAACTCACTCCAAATCGACCGAGGAAGCAATTGAGGCAGTAGAAAATGCAACCGAGATGGCCAAATCAAAGCCCAAAAAGAAAAAGACAACAGCAATAAACAAAGTCATGCGTCTATGGCCAAAGAAACGAAACCCTAAACAAACATTTTTTCCAGGAATGACGTCCGACAACAATGAATCAAAAAAGAAAAAAAGTTAGAATGATGAATCAAAAAATTATCCTTATAATTTCAACGAGCATCACCTGCTCCTTACTGCTAAATTTTGACTATGGTTTAGCAGAAGAAAATGCTCCTGAAGCACTGGCAGTCAAAGGCACCAGCCTGGCCACTCCATGGCTTCAACAAGCGCTTGATGAATTAACTGAAATTCCTAATGCTCCGAAGGATGAGATCGCATCCAAACGAATCACCCTCAGTTACATTGATCCAATAAGAGCAACTCAATTACTAAACCTGCACGGATACACAATTGGAAAACCGGGAGAAGCTGTAGACCCCAAAACCTTACCCGTTATCATCTCACTTCCTGGAACGGCGTTTCATGAAATAATACCAAAGCCAGAGGAGAAGTTCCCTCAAACAGAAACGGATCCGCTAAATGAACTTGTGATCTTTCATGACCCAGCAATTCCTTCGCAATTGAGCGGTATACTGGCAAAGATCGAGTCAGAAATAGATAAGCCAGCCAGACAAATCATCATCGAGGCAATGATACTTGAAGTCTCTTCAACGGCACTAGATGAACTTGGCATCAAATGGTCCAAGACCGAAGGAGCAAATAATTTCATCGGATCGAACATGAACACCCTAACGATCGGCAGCCTTCAGCATCCAGCCACGGGCGCTGCACTTGACTTAGTCACTAAAGGAGGGACTAACGGCATATTCGAAGGGCTCAACGCACAAATTAAAGCCCTAGTCAGAGAGGGCCAGGCTGAGGTTCTATCCAGACCAAGCGTACTCGCACTCGACAATAGAATGGCCTACATTAATGTCTCAGAAGATCTCCCCATCGCAAATACCTCATACTCAACTTCAGGCAATTATGCCAGCACTAGCTTCACTATAAAGAAGGCGGGAATTACCCTCTCTCTCCGCCCCAGGATCGACACTGAAGGCAAAGAAGTGAGCATGCAGGTCAATGCGGAAGTCACAGCTAAGATCCCTGATGCTGACGTCAATGTCCGAAGCAGTAACGGCACCATAATGGCAAGCTCACCAACCATTTCGAACCGCGCAGTAAGAACATACGTCAGGGTAGCTAATAATACACCCTTCATCATCGGAGGCCTCATTGCAAAAGACAAACAAATGACCAAGGACAGGATCCCAGTTCTGGGCTCACTGCCTATAATTAAGCGTTTCTTCCAAAGCAAAAAAACAAACACCGTCAAGAGAGAGGTCGTCATTGTGCTGACACCATTCGTTCTTCCCGAGGAGAACTCTATTGGTAAGAGCACACCAATGGATGAGGACGCGTTTGATAGTTTTGACAATCAACTGTTCCGAGACGCTTACAGGATCAGAGGAGAAGACACGTTCGATCTTAATTATCTGTACGAAAACAAACAGCTCCAAAAAATGAAGGACCTTACGGAGCAGTTAGCTTCAAAGAACTTAAATTTAGTCAATCAATACCCATACAAAAACTTCTACGGTGATTCTGTCCCAGGCGAAGAGATCCTCTGCTACAGGCAAATATACGAAGTCCTTAAACGTAGAGGAGTTCAGAAAAAAATAAGCTCAAACAAAATCATTTTCTTTGAGCCTGATCTTAATATCGGTTCAGGAAATCGCGTCCTTTTCCTAGAAGAATACATTAAGCGAAACGTTCCTGAAATTCTCGAGAGCACACCTCATTCAAAGGCCCTTGCTCTCTCATTTAAAATGAATCGTCTGACCGAAAAGGCAGACTCCATCTTCAGCGAACCAGTTCCGAGCATCACCGTCATTGATTGCCCCGACAAGAACAGTTGGAGTAAGGCACTCTGGGAAATGAATCAACCCACAAAGAACGGCCAGCAAAGATTCACTGTTCTGCTACGGAACACTGACGACATAGATAGACTGAAGCATGCAATCCTAACAAAAAAAGCCATCAGTCTTAATACAGAAGATTTCGCTCTACGGTTAAGCAATTTTTCACGAGGCCGCCTATTACTAATACCTAGAGTGACCGAAAAAGACATCGAACTTGTCGACATAGACGTGGCCCGAGCCTTCTTCTACTCAGAAATGTATTATCAGGCACAACAGGTCGCCATGGAAAAAGACATCAATGCTTTTCAAAAGATAACTAAGGAAAAAAGACACCTAGATCTACTGAAAACTCCCTTCTCAAAAAATAACTAAACAATAGAAAAAAGAGAAATGAACAAACGGAACAAAATCATCCTGACTATCGCATCGCTAACATGCTTCATCGCTTTGGGAGTAATTATCAACAATGAATTTGACCCTAATTCTCAGGGCACGACCAATCCCATCGAAGAAAAAGCAACTGACGGCATCGCCGCAGCACAGAAAACTCCTACTCGAATTCTTGCAGGAGAAGCAAAGACCAAAACACAAAAAGGCAAGACCTTAGAACATCTTGCGCTAGCCAATCTACATGCGGGAAACATGGGGCCCGTAATGAACATTCTTGCTGATTGCCAAATAAACATCCGAGAAATTGATACCTTAACAGAAAAAAGAGCGCTCATAGCAAGCCTCGCAAAATCACTGAAACCTTTTGTCGGAACCACTGAAGTTGGTGAACTCAGCGACCCCATCATCTTGGCCCTGAGTCCTCCTTCAGAAACTGAGGCACCAACAAATAATGGAAATGCGATGACCAATGAGAACTCATTTATTAACTTAGTTAATTCCGCAAAGACTCCCCAATTAAAGCTCCTAGTCAGCCAAAACCTCACTCTCGCTAACCTTTATGCGAACAATAACGAAAATGCTAAGAAATTCATGAACTCCTGCTTAGAAGCATTGGCCGCAATAACTGTCCCCGATGAGAAAGGGAAACTCATTGAATCTTTGAGTACCTCATTAAAAGGATTCATTGAACTGAATGAAGTGACCAACTTTGTGACTCAACTAGAATCAGTGAAGGCCCTCTTAAAGCCCAAGCAGGACCCGGCTCTAGCTCTCATAGAGAAAATACAGGACCCTCAAGGCCAAGTTAAAGTTCTCTGCGATTTCTCAGTGACTCTCATGAAAGCTGGAGAGAAAGAACAAGCAAATGCGACGATTAAAAAAGCTCAAACAATCATTGCAGCAATGAAAGATAAGGGAGTTCAAGCGGCCTCTCTCACTCACCTCTCTGTAGCGCAATCGAATTGCGGGCTCCAAGAAGAGAGTCAAGCAACACTCAGCACCGCAATCAAATCAATAAAAGAAATCGAACCAATCAAAGAAAAAGCCATCACTCTAAATAAAATCATTACTGCCATTGAAGAGTCTGGAAACGAAAACGACAAAAAAATAATCCTTGCTCAATCATTAGGTATTGCAAAAGAAATACAAAAAAGGAGCAATGTTATGATGCAACAGACATTGGCATTAGCGGCGCAATTTAAGGAAAGCAAAGAAAGAGCTCTCGCCATTCAACAAATCGCCGAAGCTATTGAAGCCTCCGAAGCTGAACTCGAACTTGCAAATTTAAAGTTCAAGCTCGGCTCATTATATCATAACGGAATTGACTTAGAAAAGAACACAAAACAAGCGACATCATGGTATCAAAAAGCGGCTCAACTTGGACACCCAAATGCTCAAGTCAACTTGGCTCTACTCCTCCTAAAGGGCGAAGGGTCAGATCCCAATCATCAAGAAGCAATAGGGTGGTTAATGAAAGCCGCTAATCAGGGAAGCTCTGAGGGTCAAGCTTCCCTAGGCATGTTATATGCACTCGGACAAGGCGTTTCAACGGACCTCGTAAGAGCCCAAAAATGGATAACACTAGCTGCAGAGCAAGGCAACTCCGAGGCCCTAGTAGCCGTTAAACGATTGGAATCCAAGCTCAGCGAAGAACAAAAGGTACTGGCCACTGAACTCGTAAAGCAATGGAAAGGAAAGAGTGGATCCGACGTTAAAAAGTCAGCTGCAAAAGAGCCGCAAAAATCATCAGCTGCAAAAGCTTAGCTCTCATTCAAATCTAAGAATTAATCTAATAGCCTGGAGAACATAAAAGCAACAGAACTAGGAAGAAACCACCACCTAACGTCCAGCACAATCCGGCTCCGATGATGGCCTCTATTCCAAAATAGTCGATGATACTCATTGGAATTTTGAGACCCGATCTAATTCCATTAGCCCATTTCATTTAATTACTTAATATCAAATATTATTTGTTTTGCAAAGACTCGGTTCTCTTTTCCATGATATTAGAATTCTTAAAGTCAGGCCTCACGTGAAGTTTGTCAGAATAAACATAATCCGGAGAAATTCTTATTCCCTTATCTCCAAAACCGTTTTTCCTTCGCATTAACGACATACTTTCAAAGAGATTTGCAAAGTTATCATGAGCAACTTTATTTCTTATTTTTTCCGGCAAAGCCGCCAACAGCTTATCGTAAGGCTTAAGCGTTTGATTCATCTTACTCACTGTTCCCACAACATCAGAACCAATCATGAACCGATCGGGATACATTGAAATTAATTTAACCCAACTCTCTAGATTAGGGAGCACGTAATCGTCAAGAACCACCCAAGACAAATCAATATATACTTGGTCAGAGTAATTTTTAAGAACCTCTCCTATCCAAAAATGTAAATCTTTAACCACAATCCGCCTACTAATTCCCGAATGACACCATATGAAATTTGTAGAAACATTGCACCCGTTATTACCGGCACGACAATAGTCCAAAAGCTCAATAAATTCATTGAGATATGTGGGCAACTTAACTTCATTAGAGTTACGGGAAATCGGAGCAATGTTGTGGTGTATGCTCACCGGTAAGTAATGTTCACCTGCGAACCGGCAAACTCGAGCCAACGCTGGATGATTAGCCCTCGGCCTCTCTCCAGTCGTCAAATTAGTTAAGTCATCGTGCCTAGACATGACCTCTCCAACACATTCCCAAACTCCAGGAAACTCTTTGATTCTCTTAATCAACAAATCAACGGCGCCAAGGTCCGTAGCGTCAAATCCACAAAGAGAAGGGTGAATACCTTTGAGCTTTGACAAATTAGCAGGGTTATCTGCATATTTCATTTTATAATCAATGATAGCCGAACCAACGGAAACATCAGTGTCTCGGGCAGGCTTAACCCTAGAAGGGCTATCTAAATAATAACGGGGCCTTTGGAACGGTTCATTCTGTGACCATTTCTTAATGAAAGGCATACCACATACCAGTGCATTGTGGACCTGCGCCTCTTCCATACTCTCAAGCAAAACCTCGATCCTCCTTCCCCTTTCGCCAAATGGAAGAGATACGAACCGGCCAGTATCATCCTGTTCCCCGTACACTCCCCCTGGAAATTTTTTGTCAGCATTCATAAATTCACCGTTCTGAAGAAAATCCAGAAGGTGAACATGACAATCGGCATACTTCTTCACTATCCTTTCAGGAGCAGAAGACTTGATAGCAGCATGAAGAACAATCCCAAGCAACCCCACAAGAATAATTATTGAAAAAGCAAGAGACCTAAATGATTTCATAGTGTCTTGTTAGACTAATCGAAAGCAATTTACAAGGATTAGGAGACAACATCACTGGACTCATATCCATTATCTTGTGATAACTTGTTTTTATCTCTATTAAGTGCTAGAACTTTGCGCACCCCATACAAACACATGCCTTCATTAAAGAGGACCGCCATTCTACTCATTTCATGCCCCGATCAACCCGGACTAGTTTCTTCAGTCTCTACATTCATCGGTAAGCACAAAGGAAACATTGTTTATTTGGATCAGCATGTAGATGAAAAAAACGAAGCTTTTTTCATGAGAATTGAGTGGGAAATGGAAGGGTTCGAACTCACAGAAGATCAACTGAACTCACAATTCAATGCAGAAATTGCCGCCGACTCCGAAATGACATGGCACCTTCACTACAATGACCAACCGCCCAGGGCCGCAATTTTCGTTACGAAGGAAGGTCACTGCTTATATGATCTCTTATCCAGACATGAATCCGGAGAGCTCAATATTCAAATACCATTAATTATAAGCAATCACGATTCTCTGAAGCAAGTAGCTGACAGATTTGGCATCCCGTTCCATCAATTTCTCATTAATAAAGAAAACAAAGCGGATCAGGAATTAGCAGAGATTAAGATGTTAAAAGAGCACAATATAGATACGGTCATTTTGGCCCGGTACATGCAAATACTAAGTGACAATTTCGTTAATCATTTCCCCAATCAAATAATCAATATCCATCACTCATTTCTTCCAGCCTTTGCGGGAGCCAAACCCTATCACCAAGCATATCAGCGAGGAGTAAAACTTATCGGCGCAACGAGCCACTACGTCACTGCCGATTTAGATGAAGGTCCAATCATTGCTCAGGATGTTATTCGTGTCACTCACCGAGAGTCATTGTTCGACTTCATCCGCCATGGGAGGGACCTAGAGAAAATTGTATTATCACGGGGCGTATGGGCTCATTCTCAAAGAAAGGTGCTTGTATTAAAAAATAAAACCGTTGTATTTAGCTAACCTTACAAAACATACAAAAACATGATTCTGACTGACCATGCTATCAGAGAAGCAATGCAAGAAGGCAGCATTGTCGTTGAGCCGTACATCGAATCACACCTAGGAACAAACAGTTACGACGTTAGACTCGGGAAGACTCTTGCCACTTACACTGATGATGTTCTGGATGCGAAAAAGCATAACAAAATTGAGAGCTTTGAAATACCTTTAGATGGTTTTGTTCTAGAACCGGGAACTGTTTACCTAGGAGTGACAGAAGAATATACAGAAACTCACAAACACGTGCCTTTCCTCGAAGGAAAGAGCAGTGTCGGAAGACTCGGGATTGACATACACGCGACGGCAGGAAAAGGAGACGTCGGCTTTTGTAATCATTGGACACTTGAAATCTCCGTGTCCAAACCTGTCCGAATCTATCATCTCATGCCGATTGGACAACTCATCTACTTTGAACTTCAAGGCCAAGTTGATACACTATATTCCCAAAAAAGTTCTGCGAAATACAATGATAGGTCTCCACTACCAATGGAATCGATGATGTGGAAAAATAATTTTTGATTATTCTCTTATTTTTTTGGAAAAGTCTGGGTGGTTAGCAAATTTTCTGACCCTAATCCCAGAACGGAACTTTTCCATGGCTGCATCATAATCTAAGTCCGTATCCATCCAGCCCATCTCATGAAGAACCTTCCCTGACTGGGCAGGAAAAAGAACTCCCCTTCCATAGCTAATCGACCCATCATAATTTTTCTTTATGTGATCAAAAAGCT
>JABGYE010000069.1:0-5397 GCA_018675395.1 Akkermansiaceae bacterium | reverse complement strand
GGTAAGCGTGCTCCAAACGGAAACGGAAACCTAATCGTTGGTGGAAGTAACGGTGGAGGTGACAACTTCCGCGGACTCGTTGACGAGATCGCAGTCTGGGACAAGGCACAGTCCGCTGAAGCTATCGCAGCTCTTGCTGCTGGTGGAAGCCCACTCGTATCAACACAAAATGAACTCCGCGTGACAAGCTTCACCTATGACAAAGAGGATGGAGAACTTGACATTCTCTGGAGTTCAAATGTAGGCGAGTCTTACGGACTTCAATACTCCATTGATCTTGAAACATGGGTCGATTTTCAATATATCGCCGGACACCCACTCCAAGGTCAGGTAGTCACTATTCAAGCTGACAGTGAAGTCACTAGATTCTTGCTACAAGGTGCAACGAACCCGTTCGGACCTCAAGGAGCTAATTTGTCTAGCGTATACGTCAGGATAATCAAAAAATAATTAACCTTTAACAAATTTATGCCCAATTTATAGGGCATATCCCTGAGGGGGAGGCAATTGCCTCCCCCTCTTTTTTGATCAATAATTTGAGGCACAAAGGACCGGTGGTTGGCTTGAAATTCCCGATTATCCACTCGTCGTCCTTACTGAATTCCTTCACCAAGGGCTCGGGTAAAAGTTCGAAATTATTCTTTGCCAATAGTTCTTTCTGTAATTTCAAACGGACCCTTTGATAGAAAGGCGGGTTGGCGCAGATTAAACAAAATTCCCGATCCTTTGAAAAAAAGAAATACCCGCAAGGGTATCAAAAATAGGTAGAAAGTTGGGTGTTGAATGAATATCTTCCAGAATACCTTTTTGTTGCTAGAGGATATTGGGTTTTTTTATATGCCTAACTATCAATAAAGATTGGCGAAATCAACCTATCACCATTAAAGACTTCGAGGCAAAAGTGAGAACAATGAATCGAACGATGCTGCCAATCATGGCTTTTGCCGTGCTTTTCTGTGGTGTCGTCACTGGCGTCGCGGACCAAAAATTCGGAAAAGACTTTCACTCAGACTTTAATCCTGTAAAAATACAAATAGCATGAAGACCACTTTTTTGAACCGAACAATTGCTCTTGTTACTGCATTACTAATCCCATTAAACAGTATAGCCTTCGCTGACGTCCTGATCGATCTAGATATTACAGGAGCTGATCCTGGCCCACTAGAGACCATTGAAAACACGGGGTCGCTCGAAGGGGATTTCGAAGCTGAGTTCGATATACCAACCGTTGAGACAATTGACGGAGTCAATGCCGTTAAGCTTGATGGGAACATGGACTGGTACGTCGGGCCAGACTCATCCCCCCTCACTGGAAGCGCTGACAGATCAGTTGAGGCTTGGGTATGGAACTCTGAAGTGCCGGCAGAAGAGACTATAGTTGCATGGGGAAGAAGAGGTGGCCCAGACGCAAGCAATTGGTCTATGCTGTACGGGAACCACGGAACATGGGGAGCATTGGGAGGATGGGGCGGTTCCGCTGACATGCCATTCGTGGCTGGCGCATCTGAAGCTCCCTCGATCAACGAATGGCATCACTTAGTTCTGACATATAATGGTCAAACTAATGAGAGAGCAATTTATGTCGATGGGGCTCTATCCAACAATGAGAGTGATGGTCCAATATTTAATACACATGAAACAGACACGAACGGAACTATACTGCCAATCATACTCGGAAACCAAAACGAAAATAACGGAACAAGAGTAGATAATCTTTCTGCGGATCTCAGTATTGCCAAAGTGAAAATCCATGACCTGCCCCTGACTCTGGAAGAAGTTCAGGAAAGCTATAATCAAGACGTTGCAAAGTTTGGCAAAGGTGGCCCCATAATTATTTCATTCGAATCCTCCACATCAAAAGTCGAACCAGAAGAAACAGTCATACTAACTTGGGAAATCGATGGCGCCGAAACAATCTCCATAGATAATGGAATTGGAGACGTGACAAACGAAGATGAAGTCGAGGTCAATCCAGAGGAAACTACAACTTACACAATAACCGCGTCAGATGATGAAGGACTCACAAAGGAATCATCACTGACTGTCCTCGTTTTAGATAGCGGAGCCCTCATTGACATAGATCTCACCACCGCAGAATTAGGTCCACTTCCAACTATTATAAATAACGGATCTCTCAGCGGTGACTTTGAAGCTGAATTTGATATTCCAAATGTAGAAAACATTGATGGGGTAAATGCTGTTACTCTTGATGGATTTAATGACTGGTACGTAGGACCAGATTCAACTCCTCTAACTGGTGACGCTAACAGGACAGTCGAAGCTTGGGTATGGAACCCCTCAGTGCCGGCAGAAGAAACCATAATCGCTTGGGGCAGAAGAGGAGGTCCCGATGCCACTAACTGGTCAATGCTGTACGGAAATCATGGGACATGGGGAGCTCTAGGAGGTTGGGGAGTTTCAGCCGACATGCCATTCCAAGCAGGAGGAGGCGCGCCTTCAATCAATGAATGGCACCATCTCGTTCTCACTTATGACGGTGAAAGCAACGAAAGAGCGATTTACGTTGATGGTGAATTATCCAACTCAGAAAATGACGGACCAACATTCAACACCCATGAGACCGACACTAATGGAACACCTCTGCCCATCGTAATAGGAAACCAGAACGAAAATAATGGAACAAGAGTAGATAATCTTTCTGCAGAACTTAGCATAGCCAAACTCAAAGTTCATGACTACTCACTCACGCTCGACGAAGTCCAGAAAAGTTTTGACGTATCGAGAGCAACTTTCGGTAAGGGAGGCCCAAGAATCTCCTCTTTCCTAGCCTCAGGGAACCCCATAAACGAAAACGACACAGTCACACTCACTTGGGACATTGCAGGAGCTGAATCAATTAGCATCGACAACGAAATCGGTGACGTTACGGATCTCGATGAAATCGAAATACAACCAGAAGAAACAACAAGCTATACAATAACAGCGACTGATTCAGAAGGCGTATCACAAGAAAAAGAAATAACTATCTACATCATCGGCAAAGCCAACCTAATTCATCAATGGACATTTGATGAAAATGGCGGAGCCGGAACAACACTCATAGACTCTATCGGAGGCGCTGACGGAACAATAGTGGACCAAGGCCCCAATGACGGAACCGTATCTGACGGACAAGTCACACTGAGCGGCGGCGGTAAAAATGAGTCTGACTATGTCAGGTTCCCTTCAAATCTAATAAGCGCACTCTCAAACATGAGTATCGAGACATGGTCAACTCAGCACTCTTCTCAGAACTGGTCCAGAGTCTTCAGCGTCGGATCTTCAACTAGCAACGTAATGCACATGTCATTTTCAAGAGGAACTAACATCAACCAGAATGAACTGCGATGGAACTCAGGAGCAAACATTACGTTACAGGATTTTGGCGGCGCACCGCCCAACCCAATTGACGAACAAGTGCACTGGGTTCTGACAGTTAATGATATTGGAGGCCCTAACGGCGAAACTCAAATCACCGTATTCAAGAATGGCGACGAAGTACGTAGCGGAACCACAACTAACGACCTTTCAGGACTTGATGATTCTGATTTTTTCCTCGGACGGTCGCAATGGGGAGATAGTACCGCGAACGCATCATGGGATGAATTCCGAATCTACGACGGACTGCTCACTTCTGAACAAATTAAGAGCAACACTGAATCAGGACCTTCACTTTCAGTCGATTCTGACGGTGACGGCATTTCTGACTCCATAGAAGATCGATACGACTTCCTCGACGCTGAAGATCCAAACGATGCCGGCCTGGACCAAGACGATGACGGCCTTACTAACTTACAAGAAGTAGATTTAGGCAGCGATCTGGAAGAACAGGACACTGACAATGATGGCATCCTTGATGGCGAAGAGGTCGCAGCAAAGACTTCTCCAATTGATGCAGACACTGACAATGATCAACTCAATGACGGAGAAGAAATCCTAGCTGGAACTGACCCCCTCGACCCAGACACTGATGGTGACAAAATTTCAGACGGAATTGAAGTTGAAAATAATTCGGATCCACTTGACCCATCGAGCCTGCCTAAACCTAAGCTGCCAGAACTGATACACAGATGGGCATTTGATGAAACCGGAGGCTCAGGCACGATACTTATAGACTCCATTGGAGGCGCACATGGCATCATTGAAGAGTCCGGAACCAATGACGGATCCGTGGCAGATGGAAAAGTCACTCTTTCGGGAGGAGGCAAAGCCGACTCCGACTTTGTTAGATTGCCTGCAAATTTAATGAGCCCCCTACAAAGCGCCACAATAGAAACTTGGTCCACTCAGCACTCCTCACAAAACTGGTCCAGAGTCTTTTCCGTAGGTTCATCCTCAAGCAACGTAATGCACATGTCATTTACAAGAGGAACCAACATCAACCAGAATGAACTGCGGTGGAACGCACAAACAAACATGACCCTTCAAGACTTTGGCGGCGCACCACCTAACCCAATTGACGAACAAGTGCACTGGGTAGTGACCATAGATGACACGGGAGGACCAGCAGGTGAAACTAATATCATTGTCTATAAAAACGGTGACGAAGTCAGGTCAGGAAACACTACAAATGACCTATCAGGATTGACTGACACAGATTTCTTCCTTGGAAGATCACAATGGAATGACAGCACAGCTAATGCATCATGGGACGATTTTCGAATCTATGACGGAGCTATGGACCCTATAGCCGTTAAGTTTAGCAACGCGAAAGGACCTGACACGGCGCCTGGCCAAATCCCATTTGAGATCACTAATATTACTTATTATTCAGATTCTCAAACTGCAGACGTAACATGGAATTCAAAACCTGGCATAAATTATATCATATGGGTCTCAGAGGACGGACAAGATTGGGCCGACGTGGACGACGCTTTCGAGTCTGAAGGCGACACAACTACATACACAGACATTGAAGCCACTTCCCGGCGACTATTAATTAGAATTGAAGTCTCCGAATAAGGACCTCTACTTACAATGAGCTTCTACCCTACCCTTCAACTCATCAATAGATTCTAAAACCTCAGCTTCATCCATTTCATTTAGCTCTATTTTGCGTCCAATTTCAGGCACAAAAGTGATAGTCAACTTACCTCCAAGATGTTCTCTAAATTCTTCGAGTCCATGCAAAATAACGGATCTCCCCCCCTCTATTCTGTGCAGCTCTGAATCATAGATATCAAATCCGACAGCCTCTATCAAAGACAAGGCCCTCTCACAGTCTTCAGAGGACATTAGCCCTATCCTTTTGGAATAAATTAAATCGACCGCCATGCCAATAGCAACGGCCTCACCATGTCCTATACGAAAAGCGCTGATTTGCTCGAGCTTGTGAGCGACCCAGTGCCCATAATCAAGGGGACGAGCTGAGCCCAATTCATAAGGGTCTCCCGAAGG
>JABGYE010000140.1:0-2366 GCA_018675395.1 Akkermansiaceae bacterium | reverse complement strand
GATCAGAATGATGAGAGAATTTATAGCGAATTGTGCTCTTTTTAATCTATATGATGACAAAGCTGAAAATAGTTAGGCGGTTTTGACTATTGGAAATCGAATCTAACTTTCTGAGGGGGGAGGAGGGAGTATTACTGGTCCCTTCTTCTCATTCGATATTGTTTTATTTGAATCGGAGCGAGGTGAAAGTGGCAAATCTCCATTTGGTTCCTTTTCTATTGGAGTTTTTACTTTTGATGCTCCCTGGATGGGAGAATTCTTTTGAAAAGATGCAAGCTTTTTTAAAGCATTGTTGCGTATCTTAGGGTCCTTGGAATTTGATGCTTTTTCGTAATAGATTACGGCGCTCCTTAATTGATTTTGCTTCTCATAAAATAAACCGGTTTCATAAAATTGTTTTGCTTCAATTATTTCAAATTTTGCTAGTGCAATCTTGGCTTCTTTTGCTCTGGGGCTATTTTCATAAGCGACGATTACATCTTCCATTGCGTTTCTTGCTGATACAATATTTGCATGGTCCCTACTGCCAGCCTCAATTTTTTGCCGGGCAATTTCTCCGATTCTGAATTGTGCTTCTGGTGATTTTGGGTGGTTAGGGTGTTTGTCCACTAGTGACTGGTAAGCTGAAATTGCTAAGGAGGGCTTCTCATCAGCTTGATACAGTTCGGCTATGGCGAATTGAGCGAGTGGAGCTAGGCTAGAGAAAGGAGCATTGTCTATTATTGACGTGAACCATTCAAGGAGGTCTGATTGTTGAAACTTTTTTGGAAGGAAAAATACTTTATGGTTGCTATTTTGCGCTTGTGCAGAGCGCGCAATATCGTATTGGGATTGAATTGCTTTTATGTAATGAGGGCTTGATTTGTATTTGTCTACAAAGTCCTGAAAAGAAGAGAAGGCCTTCTTCAGTTTTCCTTTTTCCATGAAATGTTCAGCCAGTTTAAATTGGCTGGTCGGAGCGGATGAAGTGAACGGGTAATTTTTGATGATGTATTGATATTGAGAAACGGCTTTGGATTTCATGCCGTTCTTTTCATAATTCAAAGCCTGGTCTAACTTCTTTTGAGCCAGCGGTTCTTGAGTGGTAAGTTTTTCTTTGGTTGGTACTTTAGATAGATCCTTTTTAAAGTAATCTAGGATTTTTGCGTGGGATGAGGGAGTCGCACATAAAACGAAGAAACAATGAGCCAAAAAAAGGATTAAACGGAGCTGGCTTTTGGTCATTATAGATCGTATTTGCATCATTGGATAAAATCAAGGCAGAGTAGTGATCAGATTTAGCACAATTATGCGCTTTATGAATGATGCTTACACATTTATTTGATTACAAAATGTTTAATTAAGTTGTTTCATTAAGTGTTTTACTGCCGATTCTATGCAAATAGTACAATTGCTGTGTTTGCGTTTTAATGTAACTAAACTAAATATCTTCTTCCTGAAAACAGGTAATTAAATTGAAAAAAAGACAATTTGTTGATCATGTCCGAATTTACGTGCGGGCAGGTGACGGAGGTAATGGCATAGTGCATTTCCGAAGAGAAAAATATGTTCCAAAGGGAGGACCTGATGGTGGAGACGGGGGAGACGGGGGAGACGTTATTTTGAAAGTTGCTTCAGACACAGATAATCTGACCCATTTGTTTTTCAACTCACGATTAGTAGCAAAATCTGGAGCTCATGGTCAAGGCAGGGGGAAGCATGGCAAGTCTGGTAAAGATCTTATTGTTAGGGTTCCTCCTGGAACGATTGTCTATGAGTCTGACCAGCCCGGAGTTTCAATAGAGGAGCTCAAAATTGAAGGTGAACCTATAGCTGATCTTACAACGAACGGAGAGCAATTTGTTATTGCGAAATCGGGAAAGGGAGGCAAGGGAAATGTCCATTTTAAATCTTCCACTAACCAAGCCCCTCAGGAACATACTCTTGGTGAAAAAGGTGAAGAGGGATTTTTCTATCTTGAATTGCGGCAGATTGGTGATGCTGGTTTTGTTGGCTTTCCTAATGCAGGTAAGTCAAGCCTGTTGAGTGTTTTATCATCGGCAAAGCCTAAAGTTGCTAATTATCCATTTACGACACTTCAGCCTTCAGTGGGAGTTATTGAATTCAATAGTGCCGTGCGAGCCACTGTCGCAGACATACCTGGTATCATTGAGGGAGCTCATGAAAATGTGGGACTAGGACATGATTTTCTTCGCCATATTATGCGATGCAAATTATTGCTTTTTGTTGTCGACATAGCGGGCAGTGATATGAGGGATCCAGTCGAGGACATTCAAACTCTTAGGAAGGAGATTAAGCTTTATAGTGATGAACTTGCTTCTAGAGATTGGATAATTATTGCAAATAAAATGGACATAGATGAGGCG
>JABGYE010000039.1:0-4052 GCA_018675395.1 Akkermansiaceae bacterium | reverse complement strand
TCATTATATTACGAGAACTCATCCACCGCCTCTTATTCGTTATTTCCAATTCAAAATTAAAATCATACCCCGAAAAAACAGTCCTAGGAATTCTCCTTAATATTCTTAAGTTTTTAGCGTTTTTCTTCGCAGTATAATAAGCGAAAAATAAAACAATGACTCCAAAAACACCCAACTGAACGATTAAAGATTCTCCAATCATTGAGCCAATAACAATCATCGCAACTGACATTCCAACGAGACCCTTACCGCGAGGCGTCATCTTTGGACTTTCTTTACTTTTCTTGATCACGACTAAAGACATAAAAAAGATCCAATGATTTATGATGCTAAATTCAGATCCAAGCTAAGGTAAATTTCGTTCATTTAGTTGATCATGTCGAATCACTTATAAGAAAAATTTCATGGGAAAATCCCAGCAACTATACATTACTAATAAACTTACCTTGAAAGCTAAAAATATATTAATCAGTGGAGCTACAGGAATGGTAGGCAAACACTTGATTCCATATCTAGAAAAAAAAGGACACAATGTCATACGTCTGACTAGAAACCCCATCGATGATCACGACATTAAATGGAATCCACAATCGGACTCGATTGATCTATCTAAATCACAGCAACTCGATGCTGTGATTCATTTGGCCGGAGAAAACATAACGAGTCGCAGATGGAGTAAATCACAAAAAGAAAAAATCTCAAAGAGTCGAGAAAGGGGCACAAGACTACTATCTGAATCAATCGCAAAATTACCCGTTCCTCCAAAAGTCCTCATCAGCGCTTCCGGAATAAATTATTATGATCAAGATTCCAATGAATCTCATACTGAAGATTCTCCTCCGGGAAAACGGTTCTTGTCCACTGTCTGCAAAGGCTGGGAAGAAGCGACGAACCCTGCACTCGAAGCAAATATTAGAGTATGCATTATGCGCATTGGTGTCGTGCTAACGCCTGCTGGTGGCGCCTTAAAGAAAATGCTTCCATTAATGAAACTGGGGCTAGGAGGTCGAATAGGGTCCGGGCTTCAAAGAATGAGTTGGATTTCGATTGATGATCTTGTTGGCATGATTAACGAAGCCTTATCTGATGATAGATGGAACGGCCCTATTAATGCTGTGGCAGATGAACCAGTAACTAACAAAGAATTCACTAATGCCTTAGCAAAACTATTGAATCGCCCTGCCCTTTTACCGGCACCGGAAATCTTAATTAAATTGATATTCGGAGAAATGGCAGAAGAAACTCTACTCGCTGACTTGTCTGTATACTCAAAACGCATGCCAGAACTAGGTTACAAATTAACCTATCCCTCTCTGCACAAGGCACTTACTCACTTAATTAAGTGAACAGAAAAAAGTATTAATGAGTAAGAATTGGTTTTGACCACTTAGTTCCCTACAATTAATATCAGATCAAAATAAGAAGCGGGAGAGCTGGCTCGCCAGCTGAGAGTCGCCACCATTGGCGGCACCCTTTGAACCTGAAACGGATAATGCCGACGTAGGAAGTCTTTTTATAAGTTCATATACTTATGGGAGAGACTGTCTATTTACCGAGGCCAAAATTATTAAATACCTCTAACAGCCCTAAGTAAAAAAAATGATTGCCTCTTCTGAATCCATCGATACTGATCCCATATTCCCCAACAGTGAAAGGGTATACTGTCACGGAAAAAACCATGAAAATATTGCAGTTTCGATGAGAGAAATATCTCTTTCATCCAGTGAAAAACCAAACGGTCTCATCGAGCCCAATGATCCTATAAAAGTTTATGACACGTCCGGGCCATGGGGCGATCCAAATTTCAATGGTGATGTAACTAAGGGCCTCCCGGCCCTAAGAAGAGAATGGATTCTCAATCGAGGTGATGTCACAGAATACGATGGCCGAATTTCAAAGCCGGAAGATAATGGATACCTATCTGACAAACACGCGGAAAATTACAATAAAAAGAAAAAGGCAAAGAACAGACTATTAGAATATCCAGGCCTGAAACGCAGTCCGCTTAGGTCGGATAGTTCTGACCCAGTAACACAATTACATTACGCTCGCGAAGGAATTATCACTGCAGAAATGGAATACATCGCCATCCGCGAGAACCTTGGCAGAGAAGCCGCCTACGAAGCTATCCAGGACAACCAAAAAGATCCTCGTAATGTAATGAATTTTGCCCATAAGGGTGATTCATGGGGAGCATCAACACCAAAACACATTACGCCAGAATTTGTTCGAGATGAAGTCGCGAGGGGCAGAGCAATCATCCCTTCAAACATTAATCACCCCGAATCTGAACCCATGATCATAGGAAGAAACTTCCTAGTTAAGATCAACGCCAACATTGGAAACTCCGCTGTCACTTCCTCAATTGAAGAAGAAGTAGAAAAAATGCGATGGGCAACTAAATGGGGAGCTGACACGGTAATGGACCTATCCACAGGAAAGAACATACATGCCACCCGCGAATGGATTATTCGCAATTCCCCGGTACCTATAGGGACAGTACCCATTTATCAGGCATTAGAAAAAGTAAATGGAAGAGTAGAAGATCTTTGCTGGGAAGTGTTCCGCGACACCCTAATAGAGCAGGCAGAACAGGGCGTCGATTACTTCACAATACATGCGGGAGTATTACTTCGCTACATTCCCCAGACCGCAACAAGAATGACTGGCATCGTCAGCAGAGGTGGATCAATAATGGCTAAATGGTGCCTCGCTCATCATAAGGAAAACTTCCTTTATACTCACTGGGATGACATTTGCGATATTATGGCAGCATACGATGTGTCATTTTCAATTGGTGACGGTTTACGACCAGGATCAATTGCGGATGCAAATGATGCAGCTCAGTTTGCCGAGCTTAAAACGCAAGGCGGACTCACTGAACGGGCATGGGCAAAAGGAGTCCAAGTAATGAACGAGGGGCCAGGCCACGTTCCCATGCATATGATTAAAGAAAACATGGAAAAACAAATCGAATGGTGCCATGAAGCCCCCTTCTATACACTCGGACCACTCACTACAGACATTGCCCCAGCCTATGACCACATTACCAGCGGCATAGGCGCCGCCATGATCGGATGGTACGGATGCGCTATGCTATGCTACGTGACTCCAAAAGAACATCTAGGTTTACCAAACAAGGAAGACGTTAGGGAAGGAGTTATTACATATAAGCTTGCTGCCCACGCAGCAGACCTCGCAAAGGGACACCCTGCCGCACAGGAAAGAGACAATGCTATTTCAAAAGCTCGATTTGAATTTCGTTGGGATGATCAATTTAATCTGAGCCTTGACCCAGATAAGGCACGTGAATTTCACGATGAAACACTCCCGCAAGACGGAGCAAAAACGGCCCATTTCTGTAGTATGTGCGGACCCACTTTTTGTTCGATGAAAATAAGCGATGAAATACGCCAGTACGCTGACGAGAACGGAATGAATACTGAGGAAGCGATTCAATCAGGAATGAAAGAAAAGTCTCAAGAATTCAAAGAATCTGGATCAAAAATTTATTCCTAAGAATATTTACTCTTAAACTCTAAGGTTGCTTTGGTGAATTTAACTCAATCTTCTTACTGAGTGAATTGTCACTGACATCACGATCCTCACCATTCAGATTTTGATTAACAATCACTGTCGCTGATACAGGAAGCCCCTCCTCTGTAATACCCGAAGAAAATCCTGCAGGAGTTTCTATTACAGCAATTTCTCCAACAGGAATAAATGATACATTATAGGTACGTTCAGCTGACCCTGATTCGACCTGCACCGTCAGATTGTGGAGCGCCGTAGTTCCTCTATTCTCAATGACAACTTGAGCAGTATTTGATTGCCCGCCGAGCTCAGCACTTGCAGGATCATAATGATAACTAGCGACCCCTGCATCCGTTATATTGGGAACATTACGCTCCAATACACGCCCCAAATTTAGATTCCCGGCACCATAAACAATGTCATTGCCTGGAGCCCCAGCCTCGTTCGAATAATTTTGCAGTAGTTCATAAGCAGAAAGAGCTGACATCCCCTGATTTTCAGACATCACTGCAGCAATT
>JABGYE010000391.1:0-6160 GCA_018675395.1 Akkermansiaceae bacterium | reverse complement strand
GGAATTGTTTAATGACTTGAACAATGCACCAAGCACAAAATTGTCACGCATCTCAATGAAAATAGATGGGGAAATGGTCGGGCCTCCTGTCCTTAATGATCTATTGTTTGCCAATCCAAATCCCGCCGCTACTACCCGGTACGAAGTTAGCGGTAAAGCATATCGTAACAGTGGGATTCTTCTATCAACTGCTGCAGGATCAACTGCATGGTCCTTCCAAGAAGGCCTTGACCCCTTTCCATTGACAAGTGATAAATTTCAATTCATACATCGAGGCACACGAGAGTCTGCTTCAGGAATAACTTCCTCTCTGAAAATTGATTCTCTTACAAGAAAAGGAAAACTATTCATTGATGGAGAGCATTACTCTTTACCATTATGCATTGGGCAATCACTAGAAATTAAATGCGGACAACCAATTAATGTCATTGGAAACCTCGAATTAAAGCGAGCTCAATTCATTCAACAATATCTTAAATCTTCATAAAATGTCCTCACCACAAAGAAAAGCAGTTTATGCTGGTAGCTTTGATCCGCTCACTAATGGGCACTTATGGATGATTGAACAGGGACTTTCTCTCTTCGATCACTTGACCGTTGCAATAGGAATAAACCCCGAAAAGAATTACACTTACGGGCTAGATAAAAGATTGAAGATCTTAAACAAGACCCTCCCTCTCAGTGACAATTTAGATATCGCATGCTTTGAAAATTTGTACCTCGTTGACTACGCGACCGAAATAGGAGCAAGTTACATACTCAGAGGCATAAGATCCGCTCATGACTACGAATTTGAGAGGGGCATGAGACACACAAATTCTCAGCTCAAAAAAGACATTACGACTGTATTCTTAATGCCTCCCAGAAATTTAGCAGAAGTAAGCAGCAGCATGGTAAAAGGTCTAATTGGTCCTGAAGGGTGGGAAGAGCATGTTGCTAAAATGGTACCTCCTGCAGTATTTGATGAAATTAAAGCTAATCATTAATTCATAAAATTCACTTTAAGATTCTGATTTTTGATGCAAATTAAGCGCCCAAATACAATTATAGTATAACACTAACGACTAAAGCTAACCTCTCGATAAAATGCGCGTAAGAAGAAAATACATGAAAACGCACCTCACTCGTCCCCGCAAGGGAGGAGCTGCAAAGCGTCGCCGCCAAAACGATCAAAAAAAACGATTAATTGCTCTTGGTGTCAGTGAAGAGGAAGTTGTGAAAATGAGCCCCAGGGATGTTCTTACAATGCTCAAATACCCAGCAAAGATAAAAGGGTAATTTTGTTAAGCTTATTCTTAATTTATTTCTTTATCGAATCTAATTAAGAATATCAGAAAATATTAAGGATATTATTTGCCAGCGTCGGGGTCCACAGGAGCCTGCAAAAGATCTGACAATTCAGCAGGCATGTTGCTTGGGCTGATACCATTGAAGAGTTTTGCTATACCATGCGCTTCCTTCTGCATGACAAAGTTCGTGGAAAAGTTAGGCATTCTTTTAATCAACTTCATTGATCCAATCATCGCCCTCAAAGCAAGACCTCTTTCTTGTCCGTAATTTATAGTAAAAGCACGAGAATAGTCAGTGAGAGCCTTTGATCGCATCACTCCTATCTGACTAGCAAGCTTTTGACGCTGCTCAAGAGTTTCATCAGAATCAGGATCTAGCTCACTCAGTTCCGCATTAACTAAATTAGACAGCTCGTCAGTTGATCTTGCCCGCAAAAAAGCAATCTGTGCCATATGGTGAACGTTAATCTCGGCCTTAATGGGGAGCTCATTTGGAGCAACAGTAAAGTCTCCAATGCCAGGAATCTCAGATTCCTTAACCTCATACACCTCCATCATTAAACTTAAGGGCTTCCACTTCCCTTCAGCTAAATGAGACCATCCTTGAAAGAGCCTAATTTGATCTTGCCATTTGGCCCCTAAGTTTACTCTTTGGACCTTAAGATAAGGCTTCATCATCGAACTAAATTTACCTGTCCTCCGCAAACACTCCATGTAATAGAATACGGCCTGAGCACCAATAGAATCTTGCATCAAAGGATGCTTTGACTCAGCTAATCCTTTATAACTCTCCATTGCTTCAGCAAAGGCAGTTATGCCAGCAGCATAATCATTACGATTCCATAATTCCATAGCATCCTTCCAATCATCGGGCTCTCGCCATGAAATTTCATGGATACTAGCCAAGGAGTAACCTGCTGCTGCTGACCCATCCTCAAATTGGCTAACGTATAAATTATTATCGTCAGCCTTTGTTATGTAACCAGGAAAGTCCTGTTTGTTCTTACCCATTGTGAGAGTAGCCGCAATGGGTTTGGCTAATGATTCCGCCGAGATTCCTATGGAAAGGGAAATTATAATTAAAAATGGTTTAATGTAGTTTTTCATTCAAATGGCTTGGAAGAATAAAATATTTGGCAGCAACGCGAGTACTCAGCTTATTAATTGGTAAAAGGATCCTTATCGTTCTCTTTGCGATACTCCCCTTCCAATGAAACATAGATGGACCTCAATGTCTGATATTCAGTCTGATATTGATCGAAATACTTAGCCCACTTAAATCCGCTCACATAAGCTAGTCGGTAAGCTTTTTCTTTTTCTCCAAGATTGTTTTGGATTTCTGCGGACCGAGCAACGGCAGGCAATGCATACTCAATTCTGGATCCGTATCTTCCATACACATTAACATACGCACTAAGGGCTTCGGGGAATTTGTTCTGCTCATCCCGAGCCTTACCTAATTCATACCATGCCTCAGGACTCCTGCTCCCTGCCCATTTTTTATTAGCAGTAAATTCGGTCCACCTCTTTTCGGCCTCAGGCCAATCTTTTCTCTTGGAGTAATAAGAGGCCCTCTCATAAGCTGATTCGCCCGCGATATTGTTATCTCCTGTGTTTTGAATGACCCAGTCAATATTCTTTAATGCTAGTGCGTGCTTATTTGTATCGGTCCCCTTTAAATAAATTTTTGATAATGCGTTATATGCAAAGTCCTTAGCTTCCACTCCTGGTCTTTCAACTATTTCATTGAACCAAGGAATTGACTCAGTCTGATTAGTTGCCCGCAAAAAACCTCCTATCCTTGCAAGAACATAAGGAGCCAACACCTTTTTATCAAAACTTCTAAGCTCTGTAAATGCAGTGTTTATTTCCGCATTAGCTGTAGCGGGATCATCCTTTTTAATTTTTTCTAGAATATCAACTCTAGAAACTAAAAGCCATGCCAAAACAGCCTGAGGTTGTCCGGGCTTAGTAGCCATTTCTTTTAACTTTTGAATTGTCTTATCTTCGCCGAATAATTTAATTGAAACATTTCCATACTTTGCAACTGCCTTTTCAAGATCAGCATTTTCCTGGCGACCTAGCTGATCGATGATACTCTCCATTTTATCCAGACCTTCCTGGCCCCTGTTAACCGATTCATGGATGAGTGCCTCTAATGCATTAGCAACTACTTGCGGCTCAAGAAAATTACCTGGGTAGCTAGTAACGAATTCATCATAACAATCAGCCGCTTCCTTATATTTTTCCTGAGAATTTGCTACAACTACAAGCTGACTTAATGATTCAGCAGCTACCTGATAATGCCCAGTTTTTTCAGCTATGGACTTTCCTTTGACATAAGATTCTTGAGCAGCAGGCCACTCTTTCTGTGCCTGCAGAACATCACCTCTTAGATTCAAACTGCGGTCATAAATGTCACTCCCAGGATGGCGCTGCTCAATCTCATCAAGCTTTTCCAAACACTGTACCATTTCATCAGTAGCAAAGTGACACGTAGCTCTATCTAAAATAGCAAATGGCCTTAACGATGATTCAGGATAATCCTTTAGCCATTTTTCAAGAAGCGGTGATGCTACAGCCCAATTAAGCAGCTTCACTTTATTAGCTCCACGATAGTAACTAGATTCTTCAAGGTACCCGCTCTTGGGGTATTTTTTTACGTGCTGCTCAAGTATCTCATCTGCTTCTTCATATTGTCCATCATAGTAATAGGATCCACCCAAGCAAAAAAGACAAAGATCTTGTTGTGGACTATCATCTGGTAACTTGGGTAAAATACTGACAGCAATTTCGATGCATCGTGCGTAATCACCTCTTCGAAACAATTGTTCCATAAGCATGCTCTGAACATCTGGTTCTAATTCGTGACCCGGATACTTCTTTAAGAAATTCATCCCATGGTGTTGCGCTGAAAGCAAATCTCCGATAGAAAACGCACATCTAGTAGCATTGTATACAAGATCAGGATGAAGATCTTTTTTCCCATCCAATGATCTAGCGATTGGATAGTTCCTTGTCATGTAATCGTAAGTAGCGTAAGCGGCACGGAAACTACCATTCTTTTCATAAATGTAAGCCAAGAGCCTTAGAGCAGCGATATCTACTGTGGTACCTCCAGAAATCTGAGCTTCATATTTATCAATCTCTTTTTGAATCTTCGCTTTAGTCGCATCACCCTTTTCAAAAGACATTCTGTCCTGAAGTTCGGAAATTACATCTTCAGTCCGAGGGACGAGCGTGAAAAATCTAAGTGCTAAGGCATCAAGATTCTTCTCACCACTCGAAGCGTCTTGGGCAAGCTTAAGAGTCCTTTCATTGAGTTTATACTTATAGCTATCAAAAGGTGAGAAACGTAGTGGCGCATCATTTTTATCCATGAAAGCAATACCATCAGCTGGTAGCGCTTTTTCTATCCACTGATTGGCAAGATCAAAGAAAGCAAGATGTAGCATTCCTTTCTCTCGGTCCCTTAACTTGTCATGATTGTCATATACCTTTTGAATTTTTTCAGTCGCTTCAGCCACATTACCTAACCTCGCATGGCAAACACCCATATTAATATAAAGCTCAGCGCCGTTGTACGTTCCCTTCTCAGGCTTCTCGCTGATAAACTTGTCGTATATTTTTAATGCCCCTTTGTACTCTTCAGCACCCTGCTCAGCCGTGCCCCACCGGTACAGAGCAACTTTGTGATAGTGGTTACGAGTATTTGGGATCCCATCAGCTACCTTGTTTGGGAAATTTTTATATGTAATCTCAAATTGTCGAGCCGCCTCTTGGTATTTTTTTTGTGACATCTGACAAAGTCCAAGATGATAATGAAGCAATCCAAATGCCGGGCCATAATACTTCATAGCGTCTTGGCTATGGTCACTTATGACAGACATCAATACACTTGATGCTTCTGACCACTTTGCTTCCTCCATGAGAGTAACAGCCTTACGGTAATTATCATCGACTGGATTTTGAGCATCTGATCTTTCTATATTTAATACAAAAAAGCTCAGGCAAAAGAGTGTGTGAAAAGTAATAATTCTAAAATAACGCATTACTTGTTTTTCCATGTAGTGGTTTTGGGCTTTGTTGGGGCTTAACAGTTTACAATATAAGCATAAAAAGTATACCGCAGATGAATATTCTGTTAAAAGTAGTTTTTATCTATCTTTTAGCTAACCAGTTCATTTCCAGTTTAATTTCATCCACTCCCTCTATTAAACGGAGAAACACTAAAAAGATTAGGTGGGGGAAAGGTTATTCTTCCTCGTCCCGGAAACCAGTCATTGTGATATTTTTTATCTCTACTGACGCCAAAGCATTAACAACGTCTATAAAACGTTGAGTTTTACCGTCATCATCTGCTGCCACAGTAACCATTGGTTTACTGCCTCCATTATCACATAATTGCTTATATTCTTTTAATCGACTTCTTAATTCAGGCAACCGATCAGCACCCTTAGTCCCACTAGTTTGAATGTTATCCCCATCATAAGTAATATTGCCACTCGGCCCAATGATTATAGCGACAGGGTCAACTTTATCAGGATTCTCTGTAGGAATTTGAGTTGGTAAAACAATTGAAAGGTCAGTCTCATCTGGCCTCAGAGTAGCTGTAACAAGAAAGTAAATGAGTAGGAGAAATGCAACGTCAACTAAAGACGAAATATCCAATTCCGGATCCTTATCAGCCTCTTGCCTGTATTTCCTTTTTCTTGCCATAACAATCAATCAAACTTTCCAGTTTTTAAAGATCCAAAGACTACCTTATTAATTCCCCCCAGAGCCGCCGCTTTCGTTACTTTTTTAACATCTCTGACCGACGCATCACGATGCGATCTGAGCAAAAGAGAAGGTTCAGTGCCTGTGTTCTT
>JABGYE010000273.1:0-4005 GCA_018675395.1 Akkermansiaceae bacterium | reverse complement strand
TCGCCGTGATATTGCTGGCCCCAACCCACGACATTACCTTCTCCTAAGTTAGCCTTGGCTAGCCATGGTCCGAGCTTGCCAAGTCTGGACACATATTTCTTATCTTTGGTCAGGTGATACATCATGACCATGATTTGAAAGCTCGCATTTGTGGCGCCGTCATTGAATGAGATGCTTCCATTGCGCACGCCACTTGATGGGGTTGATCCACCAGGGAATAACCACTGATCAGGCCACCCTCCAGCTTCGCTCTGAGCTGACAGTAAAATGTCAGCTGCTCGCTTAGCTGATTCAAAGTACTTCTTTTCTCCACTCAGTTTGTGCGCGTAGAGCATGATCCAGAACGGTCGGGTAACAAAGCCATCCTGTATGCGCATCATGTCGTTTCCCTTACTGCCATATGCCCAGTGGCCCCGGGCAAGTTGCTCTTTGAGAATGCGATCGGCGCAGGTGAGCCCCGCTTCTAGGTACTTCTTATTGCCAAGTATCTCGTAGGCACGAAAGAAACCGACCGCGGCCTGTCTCAAATTACCCGCATTACTACCCTCATAGCTTTCAGGAATGTTTGTGATTTGCTTGTCGAGCCACGAACGGATAGCCGATTCGACACGGTCACTGAGATTGTGTTCCTTCTTACCAGTGAGCATCATCTCTGCGACACCTATGCGGCGAAGTAACTCTTTGAGTTCGGCTTCCTTCCCCGTGCGCTGATCTTCACTCAGCTCAGGGTAATGTGCTGTCTCTCCACCAAATAACTTGGTCCGGGCCTTCCAAGATAACTTTTTATCATTTATTTTATTGTACGAGAGATCCTTGTAATGGCCGGTCCCATTGTCGATCACTAGCGGCTTCACAGTGTCTGCAGAAAAAGCCTTGGGAGCGAAAATTAAAAGCAATACTAAGACGTTAAGCGATTTCATGACACGATCCTAACATCACCGTCTCATCCCGCACAAGTGTTGGCTCACATGTGGGAGATCATGTCGTACTTGCTGATTTTCTTTGAATATAGGAAAAATATTACAGCTTTTAATTTATGGCTCGATTTTTGAAGCTCTTACTTTTACAAAGTGCACCTTATTCAGGTCGTTCTTGCGTTTGCCCTTTATCCGTTTTCCATGATAAGAAATATTTGTTCAAGGAAAGACCAAGCGGGTTGACGATGGGGGTGGATTTTAAATCCGAGGGAACTGCCGCTGTCAAAGAAACTGCTGCGCTGGCAACCTATACCATACTGGATAAAATAATCTCACGGTTCATAAGAATTAGGTTCAGGGGTCTTTGATTTTTTTTTTTGTATTGGAACATCGAAATAATTTTCCATTTCGTGGCAGGCCATGCCCCATTCACCGAGAACATCCCAAAAATCAAGATGAGTTTGTGTTGCGACTGATTCGAGGCCACGGCTACCGCGAGCAGCGGCATCAGAATCGATCTGACCTCGAGCGATTTTGACGTCGTATATTAGTTGCCACTGATACCAGATGGTATTTCTCGATGGGTACACGGTTTGAAATGCCGCGCCCCATTTGGTGTTAGGGTCACCGTACCAGCGTCCCTTAGAACTGACGAATCCAAAGTCTTTTGCTGTGGATATTCCGGTATAGCCGGGTCTGTCCGTGTAAGGGTAAGCCATTCTGCGATTTCGTATATTGAGCACACGCTGTGCGGCATGGATCCGTGCCTGTAGATATTGATCGGCAGTATACTTGGTCGGGTGTGAATAATATTTGATCATTCCGGCACGACCGCCTCGCTTATGTTCAAGTAGTGCTCGTCGGATCTCTGACAGTGAATTTCCAATCCCGGAATGACAGTGAACGTACATATTGTATCCGCGTGGAGGAGGCTGGTGATTGAGGGCGAGCCCGGCAAGTCTAGTCACTGGTGGCCAAGCATGATCGACGAGATTGTCGTACTTCTTCTTCTGTTCGGTGCTAAGCGGATTCCATGCCATCATCTTGAAACTGAGTACACGGCCCCAGTTCGAACCGTCAGGTAACCATGCATCGGGCCAACCTGGTCGGTATTCCATTAGGTAGTTTCCGGTCAGTGTATGATGAGATGGTGACCAGGCCTCGGACATGGCCTTCCATTGTGCCAGTATTTCTGGATCAAGTTCTTTTTGACGGACCAGTTCGTGCCAAGTATAAGCACTGCGCAGGAGATCCATATGAACTTCGCCCTCACTCATAAGGTAAAGCCATATTAGTAATGGTCCGACTCCGCGGGTCAATGCCCGAGGATAAGGCAATTCGATCTCGTACTGTCTTGCTCGGACCGGTCTAGCATCATCGTTGTACTGTTCACACCAACCGACCACATTCCCTTCTCCCATCTGTGCTTTGAGGATGAATTCACCGATCTCGTGAAGACCGTTGATATACTTTTTATCGTTAGTGAGATGATAGGCCATCACCATGATCTGAAAGGGATCGTTAGTGGCTCCGTCATTGAAGGATGTGCCGTGATAGACGCCCGAGTTGCCGGATTTCCCACTACCAAATGCCCACTGATCGCCCCAGCCTCCGCCTGGTCTCTTGATGGAAAGAAGTACATCGGCGCAGCGGATAGCCGATTCGAAATACTTCCTATCGCCACTAAGTTTATAGGCGTAGAGCATGATCCAGAAGGGCTTGGTAGTATAACCGTCCTGTATACGAATGAATTTATCGCTTTTGCCGGGCCATGGCCAGTGACCTCGGGGCCACTGCGATTTAAGAATCAGGTCAGCGCACTTCAATCCAGCATCAAGATACTTTTTTCCTCCAAAGATCTCATGAGCCCGGAAAAACCCCACGGATGCGTTCCTCAGTCGCTGAACGTCTGCTCCGGTGTAGGATTGAGTCGCAGTCATTGGTTCGATCTGGCTGTCTAGCCAGGTGAGGATCTCCGTTTCGACCCGGTGAAGTAATTTTGGATCGGCCCAGTTCTGATTTTCGCGAACCTTTATTCTTGCTAGAAGTGTTTGTAGTTCATTTTCTTTTGCAGTTCGTTCTTCGATCGTTAGTTCACCGTAATTGACGGTATCGCCGCCGAAGAGTTGTGTTCGATCCTGCCACGATAATCCTTCATCAGTAAGCGCTTCGTACGATAGGTTCTTGTACTGTCCTGTCGCCTTGTCAATCACGAGTGGCTTTTCGGTGCCTGCGGAGTGGGCCTTGACAGCGATTAGAATGAAAAACAATGCAAAAGCGTTGAGTGATTTCATTCTGCGATCCTAACACCAATATCTTCTACCTTTCAAGTGCTGGCGATAGGGGTGGATTTCTATGCGCCAATTGTCACTTCGAATTACTAAATTTCTTTAATTTGCTTCTACTGACAAAGTAAAACTTTGTCTTTCTACTGAGAGGAAAGCTGGATCTTCTTCCGTGAAGCGAACCATTGAATCGAGCGGTATGTCAGTGAATGATTGCGTGTGACCTGATGCTGGCCATGTAATTTTCACTTCTTTGATAGATTCGGCTTGCCTTATCCCAATCTCAGTCCTTGAGAGTGGAGAGCCTCCAAAGCTGCTCACTGATCCGACGGCCCGATGAAAGGAAGACTGGCCGTCCATTGAATTGGTGACCACTTCTATCCTTGCTCCTAAGCCGCTACGATTACTCTTGGTTCCCACTAACTGAATAGCAATGTAATGATTTTTATGACCAGGATTTAAATATAACGCATTATGGAAACGATCGCCTGGCAGGAAACCTCCAAGTTGATGGAAAATGTCCTGATCCCCATCATGATCAAAATCAGCAAAGGCGATTCCGTGACCCTTTTGAAGATGGCCGACCCCGCCTGACGTGGTTACATTTTGAAATTTTTCACCTCGATCATTTCTGAGCATGACGTTTGGGACAAGATTGCGGTAATCCGGGTCCCCAGTTCCAAGATAAACATCCAAGAATCCATCGTTATCAAGGTCACCGAAATTTGCTCCCATTGGAAGGTACGGGTGATCAAGGCCCGAGGCCTTGGCCACTTCCTCAAAGCGCCCCTTATTGTTTACAT
>JABGYE010000390.1:0-2242 GCA_018675395.1 Akkermansiaceae bacterium | reverse complement strand
GCATTCCGGTTCCCCTGGATGGTGTGTGCCTGCGGAAATGATTTGAACCGACCGTGACCAGGCGTGAATTCTCAATTAAAAGGTTTCGGTTCGTGCATGAATAGATGATGTTTCCACTGATAGTGACTCCGTAGACTCCACTCAGGTGCACGTTATTTTCCTGTGAGCCGATGACGTTTCCGCAAATAGTGATGAGACCCGGAGGGCGGCTCTCATCTTCTTTCTCAAGTATTCGGATGTTCGCGCCTCCCGCAGAACTGGTGGCTTGAATTGTGTTTGAATTGATAGTGACTTCGTTGACGCTTGAGTCTGGATCAGTGGTGTCGATCCAGATTTCCGCTGTCGGCTCGGAATCGAGTTTTCCGTGAGTTTTTGCATTGTTATACTCAATATCATTACCGGTAATTTGCAGGTTCCTCACTTCGGATCTCTCGATTCGGATCCCTCCCAGGCGATTGTAGCTGATGTGTGAGTTTGAAACGTTGATCTGGTGCAGGTTGACCCGATCAAGATAAAGGCCGACGCCGGTATTATGGTAGAGGTGGCAATTTGAAATGACCACATTTCTGTTTCGTTTGACCAAATGGATGCCATGTCGCATGCGGCGAACCATGACCCCATCAAAAACAGATTGCATTGTTCCGAGAAGTTCAAACCCATCAGCATTTGGATTCTTTCCCTCTAGGGTAATGTTTTGTACTGTCGGCATGCGTTCCTGATTCCAGATGGTCGGCTTCACGCTACCGGGATCGCCGGTTCCCTGATGTGCGCCGGCTAACCTGAACGCCGGTCCCTCTCCGGTCATGATCACTGTAGATGTTCCGGACTCGCCGCTGATCGCGCTTGGTCCCCTAGTGCTGAGGGGAATGTTAATAGTGCCTGATATGAGGTAAGTTCCGGAAGGGAAAAAGAGCACGCCGTCGCCTTTTTCAACGGCGTGCCGGACAGCTTCAGTATCATCTATAATCCCATCACCTTTCGCGCCAAATTGTCGGACATCACTCATGTAATTATTATGAACACTTTTATTTTAGTAGGAAACTCTAAAAGAGGCCAATTGATCCAACACTGATTGATTTTCTGATATCGCTTTGATCAATGATAACAATAATATTTATCAATTTTTGTTAATGAGTTAGCCAATTTAGGATTACAGCATGAAATTATTTAATGCTTTTGTTCTGTCCTTTGGTTTAACTGCAGTGCTCATATTCTTTGGGGCTTGCAGTAAGGAGAACGTGTCCGATGCCAGTAAGGCAACTGAGGTGAATGACTTGAAGGCACAAATAGAAGACTTAAGAAATCAAGTTCAAGGACTGGAGGGTATTGAGCTGACAGGCAATGAAGTTGTTGAGCCTGACAAGGAACCAAAGATCAAGTCCCAAAAAGAACGGGCCAATGCCCTGGTTAAGGGCATTGTGTCCTCAGTCTCGGCAGAAGATTTCCAACAATTTCGTAAATTCACCTGCTTGGGTATGGGAAAAGAGGCCTTCAAGGCCTTCATGGTTCAGTCCGAAGACAGGAAAGTCTTGCGAGTCTGGGATTCAGCCACGGATGATTTTTTTCCGGGACTCGAGAATAAAATGAAGGCAAGTTTCGACGCTGTAATTGATACTGGAAAGCCGTCCCCGGATTGGAATTGGGATTGGAGCAATGCCACTATTAAAGAGGTGATGTTAGATCAAGGGGATGTGAAGGCTGTCCTTTCATTTGGTGGCCGCGTACTTGGGCTTCATGTGGACGACATATTTGATACTCCTAATGGTTTACTGACATTTGACGGGCTAAATGTCCTCGGAAAAGGACTCAGTAAAGAACTCAATAAGAACCGGGGAGCAGAACTCGGAAAGGGGTTTAAACAGGGCGATCAGCCCAGAAAATTTAAAAAGTTATCGCCCTTCACTAAGGTGTCATGCGCCGGGCACAAAGCTCTAGTGACCTATTCAGGTAAGGAGTATGAACTAATGAGTATTGATGATATTGACACCAAACAAATTCTCGATTTCTGCAAAAAAACCTATTCTGATATATGGGAAAAGCGATTCGCTGAGGACCTTGTGGAAGTCATGTCGGGGATGGGAAAGGAACCTGGAATCAGCGTAAAACTTACCCTTAAGGATTTGGCTGCGGATAAAATTATTACAGTTAACGAAGCGCCAATGACAGAGGCTAATCGCCTGGCAGTTTGGAAGGGGCGAAAGTGAGGGAGTTGAGCGTCCTAATCGCCGAATTATGGGTAATT
>JABGYE010000125.1:0-11073 GCA_018675395.1 Akkermansiaceae bacterium | reverse complement strand
TCAAAATATTAAATTTGATGCACTGATTACCGCCCTCAAGAGTGACAGTATTGATTTAATTATTTCTTCGATGACGGCGACTGAGGAGAGGAGGAAATCCATTAATTTTTCTGATCCTTACGTAACGACTGGATTGGCGATGCTAGTTCCAATTGATTCTCCAATTAAAAGCATTGAAGATTTAATGACAGGAAAATGGAAAGTTGTAGTCAAGCTTGGAACTACAGGTGAATCCTTGGCGCGGAGCGAATTAAGAAACGCAACAATTGTGCCGATGAAGCAAGACCCGGTCTGTGCTCTTGAAGTGGCTCAGAAGAAAGCGGACGTGTGGATTTATGATCAGCTTTCGATTTTTCATCACCACAAACGACATAAGGACACGACTAAGGCCTTACTAAAACCCATTAGGGAAGAGCAGTGGGCCATTGGTCTAAAGAAGCCTAAGTTAGGTGAAGATGATTCTTTGCGAGAAGAGGTTAACAAGTTCCTGAAGAGTTTTCGAGAGAGTGGTCAATTTGAAGAATTAGCCAACATCTATTTGAAGGAAGAAAAAAAACTCGTGAGTAGTATGGGTATACCTTTTATTTTTGATGTTAACCCCAGCCAAAAAATTAGTCAGAGTGTAATAGAAAAGAATAATAATGCCGAGTCAGATCCTTGGTTTCTTATTGTTGTATCAGTTCTTATTTTGTTAACCATTATTGCGTTCTGGTATCTCACTAGAGAAGAAGACAAGTCGATTCATTCTTATGAGAGTTTTTCGATAAACTTATTAGGTTTTGTGTTGCTGTGGATCATATTGATTGGCGTATGTTTCTTTATTTTTTCTTCTATTAATCGGTCCTGGCATTGGAACTGGGAGGGGTTATGGAATAGTCGATGGCAGATCTTTGGTGGGTGGATAAGAACTCTTTGGATTTCTTTTAGTGCTCTTGTTCTATGCATTGGAGTGGGCATTGGTCTCGTCGTTGGATCTAGGTGTTCATTGAGACCTCTTAGATTTTTTTGTCGTGCATATACTGAAATAGTTAGAGGCAGTCCACTTCTTGTCGTTATACTTTTTGGCTATTATGTAGTTTTTGAACCTTTCAATGTTAATAATAAAATATTTGTGGGAATCTTGTTGTTGGCACTGTTTGCTGGAGCATATCTTGGAGAAATACTTAGGGGCGGCATAGAAAGTGTTGGTAAGACTCAGTTTGATTCTGCCAGAGCAGTAGGTTTTTCTCGTTCACAAACTTATCGGCATGTGATAATTCCTCAGGCTGTGAGGCGAGTCCTCCCAGCTGTTGCGGGGCTTTTTATTATGCTGGTGAAAGATTCATCTTTGCTATCGGTCATCGGCGCAGAGGAATTCACCCTACGTACCGATATTGTAAGAGCAAATACCTACACGGGCATTGAGGCGTATTTGCTTTTAGCTGTTGGCTATCTCCTAATTACTATCCCATTAGCTTATTGCTCGAAGCGATTGGAAAGGAAGTTTTCCTATGAGAGTTAAAATTAACGAAGTTTCCAAGATGTATGGTGCCGCTCGTGCATTGAACGGGGTTGATATTGACTTGGGTGAGGATATTTCCGCTCTCTCCTTGATAGGGCCATCTGGAGGAGGTAAATCGACGCTTTTGCGAATTTTAGGGGGTTTAGAAATACCTGATAATGGAATTGTTTGTATCAACAATAAGGAAGTGAATTATCAATCAGAAGAATCCTTATTAGATCACCGCCGTCGGAATGGATATCTTTTTCAGAGTTTTAATTTGTTTCCACACAAAACGGCAATTGAGAATGTGACTTTACCCTTAGAATTGGTGCATGGACTTTCTTCATTAGTTGCTATTGAAACTGCTAATCATTGCCTTGATAGGTTCGGGCTAATCGAACATGCTCATAAATTACCATTCGAACTTTCTGGGGGTCAGCAGCAAAGAGTGGCAATTGCGCGAGCGATTGCTCCAGGCCCGAATTTGCTTTTTTTGGATGAGCCAACGTCTGCACTTGATCCAGAAATGACAGGAGAAGTTTTAGACTTAATAGCTGAGTTGAAAGAAGGCGGGCAGGATATAATTCTAACAACTCATGAAATGGGATTTGCTCGAGAGATTGCTGATGAACTTATTTTTTTAGATGAAGGAAAGGTATTAGAGACTGGAGAACCAAAGCTATTACTATCAAAGGGAGGGGAAAATACGAGACTAGAAAAATTCTTGAGTCGTGTAATGCGTTACTGATTTGCTTTATCTAGTTCAACACGAAGCCTGATCTGTTCCGTTGATCCGATTGTTATTGGTGTGTCAGATCTAAGAATAATTTGTTTTGTTAATAGGTCTTTGGAAAGAGATATTTCAGAAAGTATAGTTGAATTATTCCAGGATACTAGATTACTTGAAGTTTCACCAATAATAGTTACGTCATTTCCAGTAATTGCGGCAGTAAATTGTATGGCTAGATATTCATTACCATCTTGATCCTGTATGTAATAATCAATTTCTGGCTTTACGGAGTTATTTTTTGGATTTGTCCCAAAAGCATATTCTAGTGCGTTGCTGAAGCCATCATTGTCTGGGTCGGATTCACTTGCTGAGTTTTGATTAAAGGATGGGGAATTTATATCGAAATGAATGATTTTCCATTTTTCGAAACTTGAATCATATAGGACGATTCCTGCAGGAGATCCGTTAGGAGTTTTGGATATAGTCCAATTTTCGGCAGACTTTGGATTTGGATTAGTAGAAGGATTAATAAGTGAAAGGCTGAAACCGTTACCGTCTGCACCCGTAGGCCACGGTTGCTGGTCTGAGTAAGTAAGACTTTGAATGGCGGAGCCATCTGCAGCGATGAGAGTTAAGGCTTCTCCGTTATTACTTAATTTAGTGGTGGCTTCAAATTCACCCGCTATAAAATTTGATATCTCATTACCGTACCTGGACTCCATTGCTGAAATGTTTTTTACTATTAATATTTGTTCTCCAGCTTCGAGTGAATTCATTTTCGTATTAATTGTGAATTCGAAATCAATGCCCTGATCGAATTGGACTCCGACCAGATTGATTTCAGTTTCTCCTATATTTTTGATCTCAATGTATTCAAAGTCAGTATCACTTTCTGAAGCATTTATCTCTTCTGTGGTTGAGGGATCAAGAGGATGATAATTAAATTCAGTTATAATCAAATTGGCATTTGAGGCAGGTGTCCCTACTATAAAAGTTCCCTCCGTAAGAGCTGACCATTCTCCTTTGTTTGCATTGAAGCTTCTTGATTTAATTATGGTATTCTTGTTCAGAGCGATTGCCCCTTGGTAGCGAATAGCGCTAGGGCTTAGACTATCCTCAGCGGATGAAGATGATGCGATTAGTTTAGGTATGCAGAGGAGATCGCTGCTCTGAGGAGTATCATTAAGGGCTTGAATGGCTAGCATGTTATTTCCCGGCACCAAAAGATCCGTTGAGTTTGAAATGTCAAATTCTTCTGAGATAACGGCAAGATTGTCGGATCGGTTTCTGGTGGATGCGGAATTCCAGGAGATTGGCTCTGGGGCATTAGATGAAGCAACCTGAGTTCCATTCAGATATGCTACGAATCCGTCATCATATTTCATTAAGAGTTTAAGTTCATTAATTGATTTGGGATCAATATCGTTTCCGATATTAAATGACATCCTCACGTAGGCGCTAGATACAACATTTGCCATCTCTTCCACGTCCAGATTTATTAGAGCTCGATAATTAGTGCCGCTTCTCTCGTATCCTATCCCTGATTCTCCTTTTAACCATTCTAGTATATTGTCTGGTTGAACGGTTGTGCGCCATTCTATGCCTATATCAGCTCCTCCATTATCAACTGAAGGTATCAGAGCTTCTGCATCAGTAAAATCATCTACGAGTGTGTAGAATTCGTCTTCAACAGGTGAGTAAGGATCAGTTCCGTCAGTAGTATAATAAATATCTGATTGTTGTGTGAACATAGTCAGATTGAATTGTGGAGGTACCACGCCGCCAAGTTGATTAAAATTTGGAGCATCAATGTCAGGGAATAAATTTCGATTACGAAATTGATTCAAAACAATCTGATTGCGATTAGCGATGAACTCATTCCTGACCCATAATACTTCTGGTGCCCAATCATCATTTTTTGTGAAAGGTGCTGAAAAAGAAGAACCTTCATCACCCCATCGGGCAGACTCTGCAATTATAGCGTCTTCAATGGTTTCTGCCATTTGATCCCAACGCTTAGTATTGTTATCAACTGTCATAATACCATTATTGAAAAAAAGTTGCTGTAGCCGATCCCCGAAACGTATCCTGAAAGGCTTGTATGTTCTTAGTTTAGCATAAAATTCTGCCGGAGATCCGGAGTCATTTACACCTGTCAGGTCAAAATTTGTAACTCCTTGAGGAGGTATGGCAAACTGCAGGAGATTAACCATCAGATGATTGCCCATCGACATTTCAGCGTCCCATGTAAAGAATTTAAATTTCCCGGATTCACCGCGACTCTTGCGTCCCGAATACCAGTTCTTATTGTCAAAGACAGAAACTACCGCGTCGTTTCTTGTAATTGGTCCTAGCCAATCGTAATCACTGGACCAAATCCGTACAATGAAATGGTCGATTAAGTTGTCTATATCGATGAGATTGTCTAGAGCTTGATACTGTTCTGCAGAATTAATTCCCGAGGATGCAATGCCCCGTGCATTTTCCCAAGCTATCGAGTTTCCATCAACGACAGTATAACTTTCATCAAAGAATGTTGGATGATGAAGTACGTCGTAATCTTCTTCATTGCCACCAAGATAAGATTCAAAAAAAACAGCGTTAGCACGTTCATGTAGATCATATAGCCCCCAGTATTCGGTATTTATATAAAGGTGGATGTAGCGTCCTCTAGGTGACAGAAGTCCCATTTCGAGCTCGGTCTTTCTTAAAAATTGATCGCGCATTAGAGTCCCATGCGGAGGCAAATCAAGTGATTGATCGCGACCAAATGAATCTGCCAATGACCAAGAGTCATGGCCGCCAGACCGAAGGATGAGCTGATCAAATGACTGGACTGGGCTCTCAGGAAAAATAGGATAATTGAGACGGCGTTTCCCATACTCTTCCCTGAAATAAAGCCGCATAGGTTTTTTGGGATGATCTCTTGCATTGCCGCCGTGAATGCGAATGCCCGCATCAATTTGAAAGCTATTCTCAGAATCTAACGGATTGTGAAATTCAAAGGACACTGGTATTTCAGACCCTCGACCCGATAGTTCTGGGTTTGAATGAATTCCAAAATTTCCAAAGAAAGCATCACCTTCTAGGGTTAATGAGATTACTGGGATATTATTTGATAGATTATCTTTAATAGTTTTGGAGTAATCAGGATCATTTGTAACATCACTATCCATTTTGGACTGATTGATAATGTCAGACGTAAAGAAATAAGTTTGAGTGTCAATGTTGCTTGACTGGAATCCTTCCTTCAAGGCAACGGCTCGTAACGTGGTTGTATTTTTTATTTCAATTTTGTTCAGATATGTCTTTGCATCATTTCCTCTGGGGTCTGATCCATCTATAGTATATCTAATGATAGATTCTGGTGTCTTAGTTGTTATCTCAACATTGATTGATTCAGTGTAGAATCCTCTATCAATGGAGAACTTAGTATCTGAAACAAATCCATAAACAATGTCATTATTGGCTTGTCCAGGTGTTGGTTTTACAAAATATCCTTCACTCTCAGGTCCCTCCTCTCTGGGGCGTGAAATGATAAGTTCGGGGAGAATAAGGAAATCTGAATTAGATCGGCTGCGGTTCAGTCCTTGTATTGCTAAAAGGTTTCTTCCTTTGGCCAGTTCATTAGGTTGAAAATCTATTGGAATGGCTAACTTTTGAACTGCCTCTGAATCTCGGTGACTACTGGTGGCCCTTGCATTCCATTCTGGAATAGTTGGAGCGTTGCGTGAAGCAATTTGCTTACCATTAATCCAGGCAATGAAACCGTCATCATAATTCATTTGAAGTTGAATATTTGAAACTAGTTCCGGATTTTTAATCTGAAAGGGTGCCCTAATGTATATAGACGTTTGAGAATCACGCATTTGTGCGCGCACGTCCGTTTCAAAGAATGGATCATAATCTGATGATATGTCGTATCCGATGCCTAAATTCCCCGTTGCCCATGAACTGTCATCGTAATCAGTGTCGTTCCACTCTTGGACTGAATTTTCTGGTATAAGCCATTTGGCTGGAGATGATGATGAAATTACTGCTTCATCAAAAACTTTAGTCGAGTTACCATATGATATGTCCTCTTTCTGCTTGGGATAAGTGAAGCTTTTAGCGATGCTAATTCCGTCCGGTTTGGTAAGTGCTAGAAATTCTCCGTCGAAATCGAGTGAGAAATTGGTGTGCAGTTCAGAGTTTGGTAATGTACGATTTTTTCCGCTTGCAAAGACGATAAGTTGATTGTTTGCAGCAATTTCAATGGGAGGGAATGTCCACTTGGTCAAGTTTGATGAGTTATCAGTTAAATGCCATCCTTCAAGATTCACATTCGTATTTGTTGTATTAGTTATCTCGATCCAATCTGAATAGTCGTTATCTTCGTCAGTAATCCCTCTTTTGTTATTTGTAAGGAATTCCGACACGGTGAGTTCAGCAATGAGATGAGAACTGATGGTTTGAAAGAGGAACGTTATTATTATTATGTGGCGCACTTTTCAGATCAATTAAAGGCCCTAGTACCAATTGATAACTTTTATATAGCGGAGTCTTATTTCACGTTCCTTCTTAAGTTATTAAAGGTAAAGATTAATTTTTTGAAATGGAGAGACTTACGAAAACAAAATGATATAAGCAGATAATATAAATAAAAAAAAGATGCCCATTGTAAGGGGGCATCTTTTTAATTAATATCAGGTTAAGGTTTCTACACAGTAATAGCTGATTTTATAGGGGTGTTGAATGCCAGTTGATGGCATTTAATCCGACTAAGTGTATCAACTCTGTATCAAGTAGCCGATACAGAAAAGGGGTAGTGCAGAAATTTCTGAAATCCTACCCCAGAAAATACTAACTCAATGCGAATACATTATTATGGCTACAGCATATATAAAAAGAATAAACGGAAAACCTCAAAGCCCTAACTACTATGCCGTGTGGTACGATGCCAACGGCAAAAGGAAGACTAAGACCACTGGATTAACCAAGAAACGGGAGGCTAAAGCCCTCGCTAACGAGTGGGAGCTTGCCGAAATCAAACTCAAGAAAAGCAAATCTAAGCGTCTAGAAGAGATTCAGGAGGAGTTGAAGAGCTTCATTGCTAAACAGAACAGGAACGGATGGAAGGAGTCTGAAACTATTAAGATGATTACCAAGATCCACAAGATCGGAAGTGGTCATAAACTTAATCTTCCAACGCTCAAAAGATACCTTACTGATTGGCTGTTGAGTAAGAAAGGGAAGATAGCTGAAACTTCTTTTGATGCCTACACATCGCATATATCAAGCATTGCCAGTGTATATGGAACTATAGGAGAAAAACAACTATGCGAACTCACAACCGATGATTTGAGGGAAATACAAAGACGATTAGCAAATGGGCCTAATAAGGGGAATACAGTTAATACTAAGATGGTTGTTCTAAAGAGTGCTATTAGACGGGCTTATATTGAGGGGCTTATTACTAGAAATATAGGATTAGCAGTAGAGCCTGAATCGGAAGGCGACTCGACAATTAAGGGGGCGTTTACCTCTGATGAGATTCAGAAGTTGATAAAGGTTGCCTCTAGACATTGGAAGGGGATGATCCTTTTCGGTGCGGATACGGGGTTACGACTATCAAATCTCGCTAATCTTAAATGGAAGAACATCAATTTCGAGGAGGGGATAATTAAACTAATAGTGGTGAAATATGATAGGTCTGCGAAGAAGACTCAAAGGACAGTTGTCTACCACTTGTTGAGCGATACGATGCGGAACTACTTGGAATTTATAGGCATCAAAAAAACTGGTTATGTTTTTACGGATGTTCAGCCCATAGGCAAATCTAACAGGTCGCAGTATTTTTTATCTATAATGGAAAAGGCAGGTGTCTCCAAAACGATCGAAGTGGACTACTTAGATGAGCCAATAGAACGAACCTTTCATGGTACGAGGCATTACTACAACTCGAAAATGGCTAGGAATGGTGTGTCTCAAGATGTTCGTAAGAAATACACAGCACAAAAATCAGACGCTTCCAATGACATCTATACGCATATAGATAAGGAAACTATTTTGAAGGAATTAGCAAAGGTTCCTCAAACTGAATATGATTGGGGAGTGGCTCAGTGAGCCTAGAACAGTGAAGAAGAAGGAGTGATATCACTGAGCTTGGAAAAAGATCCAAGATGCTGTAAAAGTGGGGCATGAAAAAACCGATCATTTTTAGTGTATTCTTTTTTATTATCACTGCGATATCATCCTTTGGGCAGGAAGGAGGTTTTTGGATTGAGGAGAACGTCGATCCAGAAACTGGTTTACGAACTGGAAAAATTGAAACTGACTTTGGAGAAGAAATCATTGAGATAAAACCTAATGCGGACCTCAGAGATGCTCGTTTGAGCGAATTTGATCTCCGTAATGTTAATCTCCAAGGGGCTAATCTATCTCGTGCTGATTTGTCTAGAGCTGATATTAATGGTGCCAACCTTGAAGGCGCAAACCTTGAAGATGCTGAACTAGGTGAAATAAGATCTGGAAAATTAAGAGGAACTCCCTCAGCTCTTCCTGATGGTTATAAGATTATTAATGGATATCTTGTTGGCTGGAGTGTCAGTCTCTATGATGCCGATCTTGAGGGAGCAGATCTTCGAGGAATGAACCTAAGTAACGTTAGTTTCAGGAGTGCAAATCTAGAAGGAGTTAATCTTACAGGAGCGAATCTTTCTCGAGTTATTTGGATCGATGTTAAAGGCACCCCTAGTACACTGCCTGAAGGTTACTCTATCATTAAAGGTTATCTTGTTGGTCCTAATACTAATCTTGAAGGGGCAGATCTTTCAGGAGCCAATCTGGATGGCTTGAATCTGAAAAAAGCTGACCTTGAAGACGCTAATCTTAAGGGGGCCCACCTTAAAGGTGCAAACCTTGAGGAAGCCATCCTCGATGGAGCTGACCTTTCAGGAGCTGACCTCGAAGGGGCCAATCTTAAAAATAGTCACCTTTTTGGAAGGGGAGAAATTCCTGCCTTTGATAAAAAGGCATCTTTTTCCGGTGCTAATCTAAAAGGAGTCGACATCAGAGGAGCTATATTTGAAATTAATACGTTTAATATTGCTGCCTTAATTACTGATGCATCTAAGGGTAACTATGAGGATATACAGGAACTAAAAGCCCAAATAGCAGAAGGAGGTATTGGCGGTGGAATATCACCTGAACAAGCTGCTGCTATTACTGCCAATACGACAAAGATTAATGAGCTTGATGGCATCCTTTCATCCGCAGATGAAACACTTGAAGGGTTTAGTCAAAACATAGACGTTCTTAATGCTAATGATCAATCGATAACTGAACAAATGGCTAAACTTAGTCAGAATGATCAATCCATTATGGCTGAGATAAATGCTATGAAAGCACAGCTTCAAACGCTCGTTGCACAAGTCGCTGAAAAAGATAAAAGAATAGCCGAACTCGAGCAAGGTGGTGGAGGACAATCCTTAGAGCAGGTTCTTGAGCAAGTCCGTGATGCCCGTGCTGGTTCAGTTGTCTTAACTGTCGATCCAGATGGCAACAACATCACTTTAGGATTAACAATCGAACAGAGCGATAATCTTACCGAATGGACAAAGCTTGATGGTGAAATGACACGCACTATCCCCATTCCAGACGGCAAGAAGTTCTACCGCTTTGCTTTGGATAAGTGATCCCTAAACGATTGTCCTTAGCATTTACGAAGATTCCTCAGAAAGACTTAAGCGTTCACTCACGCCCTCATCATATGCATTAGAATCATTGCCTTTGTTGTCATTGAATCCTCCATGAAGAGCATCATAGAAGCCGATGTAGAAGGATTCATAGTAATCGAGTTTTGAAGTTGGAACTTCCCCTTTTAGAATATCCCACTTGGGATACTTGCATCCACCTTTGTATGGCCCTGTTACTGCTTCCCTATGTTCAGCCCATCTTTTTTCAGGAGCGTTGACTGTTTGACCTATATACTTTTTCCCTGTTTCAATGTCTTCTCCGATGTAAATACAAGCTATAGGCTTCTTGATTGCTTCTGTATCATCTCTACCCAGAGCTTGTTGCTCTTTTTTGACGTACTGGAGTATTTGTTTAGATGATGTATTTAGTTCGACCTTTCCATAAGCATTACTAGGGGCATATGAGTTGTATGCTCGAATAGTCATCGATACCCATATGAAGTAGAGAAACATATTCTCCTCCTCATTGGCTTTTTTGCTTAACCAAAACAGGGCTAAGGCTCTTCTATGTGCATGTCTATATTTACCTGCTTCGGTTTTAGCATCTTGTTTATTGATGCTTTTATTAGATTCATCTATAAACGAATCGAACTTATCTTCTGCTAATTTGGTATAATGTTTATGATTATCATTATACTTTTGGAACTGAGGGAAGTCCTGCTCTCTGGCAAATCCATATTTAGGATCTATGCCTGTTTTTTTTCTGACTTCGTTAACAACAAGAACAAGTAAAATGAATCCTAGCGGTCCGAAAACAAAAACTAAGATCAAATATTCCATTCGATACCATAGCTAACAGAACTAACTATTTCTGTCAGACAAAAAAGATCTGATTGCGCAACAGAGAGATTACAAAAGGGGTAGTGCGTTTTTAATCCATACAGTTTCTTGATGGGCGTCCATTGATCTTATATCGTCTTTTGAGATGGCATGGAATGAACCACAGTGGAGAAATGAAGGGATAAAGCATCCCCCTATGTTGTTTAAAGATGTACATAAAAGGCTTATCAAAAATGGTTCTGATGAGGAGGAGGCTTCTGCAAAGGCTAAACAATTAATAGAAGGGGCCAAAGAGAAAGGGCGTCTGTATATTTCTGCTTGGGTCAAAGAAAGAAAGCATAACG
>JABGYE010000181.1:0-3786 GCA_018675395.1 Akkermansiaceae bacterium | reverse complement strand
CTTTCCAATCAGTCCCAGTGCATCCAGGCACTCCAAGCTTTCGTAAGAACTGGTACGGGGGGAATAGTCACACTAGGAATGAGGCTAATGATCCGGTTAGGAATACTGATATTGTTATAAATGAGATCATGTATAACGCGCCTTCGGACAGAAGAACTGCAGAATTTATTGAATTGTATAATAAAGGTCAATTAGCTGTAGACTTGAGTGGATGGCGTATCGTGGATGGGGTTGGTTTTGAATTTCCTCCTGGCGCAAACATTGGCCCTGGATCTTTTCTGGTTGTAGCAGCTGATGCTGAATGGATGCGGGACAATTATGGGGACATTCCTGTGATTGGAAACTTCTCAGGACAATTGAGGGACTCAGGAGAGCTTTTGCGTATAGAAGACTCGAATGGGAATTTGGTGGATCAGGTCTATTATTATCCGTCAGGTGATTGGCCCGAGCACGCTGATGGAGATGGTAGTAGTATGGAGCTCAAGCACCCGGACATGGATAATGAATCACCAGTTGCTTGGGCAGACAGTGATGAGTCTCAAAAATCCAGAATGCAAACTTTCACCTATACCGATATTTTTGATAGAGTGACATGGAGTCCTCTGACGGGTGGGCAAGAGCTTCATATGCATTTGGTGGGTGATGCTCATATGCTAATCAAGAATGTTTCAATGAAGCTTAATGATTCAGGTTCAAATTTGGTAAAGAATCCTTCAGTAATGTCTTCTAGTAATAGTAGTGCCAATGGATGGGTATGTCAGGGCACTCACTGGGGGAGTTTTGTTGAGAATGGAGTATTGAACCTTGTTTCGGATGGGCACGGGGATAATAAAGCCAACAGAGCCGAAGTGGATCTTGGAAACCTCAGTTTTGATAAGGATTATACATTAACTTTTGATGCAAAGTGGCTCTGGGGTAAATCAAGGCTGATTGTACAAACACTTGATCATGGTTTTGGTACATCATTTAATATTCCCATCCCAAATAATTTAGGAACTCCCGGTAAACCTAATTCACAAAGCATAGAAGCGGCGGCGCCTACCCTAGTCGGTGCTTTTCATAGCCCTGCAGTGCCTGAACCTTCAGAACCTGTAAAAATTACAGTGAGAGTAGATTCATCATTAAATTTAAACAAGGTAAGAGTTTTCCATCGTGCAGATAGTAATAGTGGGAATGGAAGTTGGTCGCGAACAACAATGTATGACAATGGCTCTTTAGGTGGTGATGTAGTAGAAGGTGATGGAATTTTTACTGCTACTTTAAATAATTATACTAAGCAGGGAAATATTGCGCAGTTTTACGTGGAGGCAGAGGCGGTAGGCGGAGGCGTTACTATGATGCCCAAGTTGGGTCCAGATCGGCCAGCAATGTTCATTATAGATGGGCGTAAAATGAAAACCAATTTACTCAGAGAGAGATTAATTTTATCCAATTATGATAGGAGAGCAATGTCTTCAGGTGATAGCGCTACCTATAAGTATAATTTTCCGCGCATGTCGAATCACTTCTTTAACGCGACTTTTATAGCTAACGAGAGTGAGATTTTTTATAATGCTGAAATCCGAAAGAGTGGCAGTCCATTTACGCGTGACGGAGGCAGTTCATTAGCGCATGGAAAATGGAAGCTCCCAGGCGATAGGCTTTTCCGTGAGCGTCGTCGTAGCGTTTTTGATGCATCAGGAACATCAGAAGGAAGCGGCACGCCTCGTTTCTATGATGATCGAATCGCTCGTGAATGGATGTATCAATTAGGTCATCCGGTAAATGAAATGGAATTTGTTCATTTTGTTGTTAATGGAGACGCCTTCAAGCTTCGTGAAGATCATGAGCCTATATCCAATGATTTCATGAATCGCAATTTTGAGAACGGGAGTGATGGGACTCTTCTTCGAATCGATGATGAGTGGAGGTTTACTGATGATGGTGGAAATTCAAGACAATCCCGAAACGCTGACTGGTCATATAAGGGGAGTGATAATCCGATCCAATACCATAGTGAGTGGATAATGAGATCTCGTGAACAGGACTATGATTATAGTAATTTTATTGAATTCGTTCGTGCTATAGGCACTCGAAAATTTGATGAAGAAACTATTAATCGAATTGCTGACAGGGATATGCTTTGTATTAATGCTGCTGTTCGAGGATATGATGCTGATTGGGATACGATCACTTTAAATCGGGGTAAGAATGCTTATTTTTATAGGCCCAAAGGAGGTAAATGGATGCTGATTCATTGGGATGGCGATAGGGTTTTTGGTAACTCTGGTGAGACAATTATTGGAGGACTTAGCGGCATAAGGACATACTTTGATAAGCCATACATCAAACGATATCTTAACTATTATCTTACTGAGCTTTTGACTAAACTTACTAAGGGCTCGGCGAGGACAGAAGCTTGGATGAGGTTTGAGACAGAGGCTGTTGCAGGGACAGGAATCACAATGACTTCAAGTCATTATAAGAATTGGTTTAACAGTAGAGAGAGTAGAGCTAGGAGTCATATAGGGAGTCCATACAACACTAATTTTAAAATCCTTACGAGGAATACGCCGACAACAAAATCTGTCATTAGTTTGAATGGTACCAGTCCATCAACTGTGTACGATGTGCGGATAGTAAATCAAGAGCATGCAGTTTCAGAGTGGACCAGTGCCGATGATTGGAATTTAGATAATGTTTTGTTAAGAGAAGGTCAAAACACTATCGTGGTTCAAGGAGTGAACCACGAGGGGGTAATTGTTCACACTGAAGAGTTCAAAATAGTAAAAAATCAAGATTCGCCTCCTGTTATATCGGTGCAATCTACTCCTGCATCTTTAAATCTAATGACTACTGAGTTAATAGAGTTCGATTTGGGTGAGAGTTTTGATCCTGAAGGAACAGAATTGACTTTTGCTTGGTCCGTTTCTCCGGAACAAGGAATTGTGCTAACTGGTGGAGGTTCTAAGGCTGTCATGTCATTTGCAATTCCAGGTCAATATTCAGTCAATATTAAAGCCACTGATTTTGATGGTGGTGAATCTGAAATTGTTCGGGAAGTTACAGTTTATGGAGCTCAAGGATTCAGTTCCTTTAAGCAGAATTATCTCGATGATTTTTGGGAAACAAAAAATATTGATATTGAAGATAATACGCCAGAAAGATCCTCCTACTCTTTGGAAACGGTTGATGGGCAATTGCACATAAAAATAATAAATGATCGGGACTATCCTCTTGGTCTTCCTGATGTGTCTCTTCCACCTTCTAAGAATTATGTAAGTCTGGGAGATTCATGGAAGTATAACGACAAGAATCAGGACTTTGGAGTTGATTTCTCTCGTATTGACTTTGATGACTCATCTTGGTTGAGCGCGCCAGGAATATTTGGCGTTGATACTAGAGCGTTTCCGGACCCCGGCCTTCAAACTCCTCTCAATAGAGACTCTGCAAATAATTTGCTCACTTATTATTTTAGAAAGAAATTCGATTTCAAAGATGATCCGATAGGTTCTCTAATTACACTTGAAGCGATTTTGGATGATGGTGCCCGTTTCTGGATAAATGGTCAGGAAATTCAAAGAGTAAGGTTACCTGCTGCTCCTGCTGAAGTGGGCTGGAAGACGAGAGCTAGTGGTAATGTGTCATTTAGGGATGAAGGTAAGTTATTACCTGTGATCACTATCGATGGGTCTGGTATTTTAGTAGAAGGAACTAACGTATTGGCTGTTGATCTACACAATTATAGTGCGGGTAGTTCTGACATTGCGATGGGTGCGACTCTTGACATTGCGGCTCAACCCTCTG
>JABGYE010000363.1:0-7911 GCA_018675395.1 Akkermansiaceae bacterium | reverse complement strand
CTGCCGCAGCCATTATCATCCTCATCATGATAACAATCGCCTACCGTTCTTTGCGGATTGGCTTAATAGCCATGATTCCAAATCTATTTCCTCTACTTGCATGTGCTGCGGTCTTAGCCGCCTTTAAATTACCACTATCTCTTGAAATTGTTTGTGCTTTCACGATCTGTCTCGGCATCGCTGCTGATGATGCAATCCACTTCCTGAGTCGTTACCAAAGTGAAAGAAAAAATGGCCTCAATATCGATGAGGCCCTCGAATGTAGTTTTATGCGTGTAGGACAGGTCCTTATAGCTACTACGGTTGTCATGCTCTGCGGTCTTGGAAGTGTTCTTTTCAGTTCACTTCCTATGTATCGCGCTTTCACTGCAGTTGCTTGCGCAACTCTCAGTACAGCGCTCATTGCTGATCTCATTATACTCCCCTCACTTCTAAAGCTGTTCCATAACAAAAAGGTTTAGACTTGAACATGTCGGTCCAGAGACTAAGATAATAGAACGTCCCTTCAATCATGCGTAAGTTCTTCATCTTTATTTGGCTACTCGTTCCACTTGGTGCGGCGGCTTATCATTTTGGTCCTGGTCAACAAAGCATTAAAATTGACCAGGCAACCACACACATTGGTTTGGCAGAGAAACACTTGATGAATAAGGAATTTGCTGAAGCTGTAATCGAGTTTGATGAAGCGATCAGTTTATTACCAAAGGAGAATATTTCTACAAGCAACAGGTTGCGTTTAGAGAAAGCCAAAGCACAGATGCAGTGCTCACAACTCCCAGAAGCTTATAAGGACCTTCTGTCAATGTTATCAGCACTAGATGAAAACACTGAACCACAGCTGGCTGCGGATACAAAATCAACTCTTGCCAATGCTCAGTATTATATTACTTGGCTAATGAGGCTCGAAGGCCATTCCCGGGAAGTTTGGGAGCCGGTCATTGAATCATCACGCCAAAATTATTATGCAGCTGCCGAATTTGCAAAGAGTGAAGGGAAGCAACAATCGGCTGATCAATTATTCGAAAATCTTGAAGCCTCAATAAAGCTTGCTCGCATAGATTTGGATGAACTTCAGGGCCTGCCACTGCCTAACCAATGACGAGGATGCGGAAGTGGAACCAAACCCGGTCGGGCTGGAAAAAGTAAAACTGGTAAGAAGCCTGCTGACTCTCGCGGCGCAGGCCAAGCTCCCCCACCGGACGGAATCGGATCGTGATCCTGAAGGGCTTGCCCAACATACAAATTACAAACAACATCAGTTCTCCCGACTTGGTTAAATGAGACGGCTCTTCCTAACAAGCATCGCGCTTCAGTTATCCATTGGTTCACTTTTAGTAGCTCAAGATCGAACGGCTAAAGTTCCGGTGGAAGTTATACCGCCGTCCGAAGATAAAAAAAATCCGAGGGATCCTATCAACAAAATCCCACCCAAAAATGCAACCACAGGTGCAGCAATAATCACAACGCGACCCACTGATGTTGATGCCCTTATCCTTGCAAAACTGCCAAAAGTATTAATTGACCGCCGCCCCTCATCTCTTTTAAGAAACTTGGGAAACGTTGATCAAAACAAAAAGGATAAAGGCAGTTCAAAACAACCAAAAAGCGCAGCAGACATTGCAATTGAATCATTGGCTGAAAATCTAACTAAGAGCAATTGGAATGGTGTAGCGGACTTTTTTTCCTCTCAATTTAAGAAAACCGAGAACGCAAACAAGGCTTACCTAAGTCTGTTGGATACTCTCGCGCTACCGCCACGCATTAGACCCACAAGAACGATACCATCTGCAAGTGTAACACCCGGAAAAGTGTCGCCACCGCGGAACATGGCATATGCCGAAAAGCATCTCCTCTCTCCTACAGACATACTATATTTAGGGGATGCTTGTCCAGTTGATCTCAATGAAAAAACTACAATACCCAAGCTAGGACGTTTATTGAAAACAGCGCTCTCCCGGGGTCACTTTCCTGATACTTTTGTTAACTTACTCGATAAGGGAACAAAAAAAATTGGCGGCTCCGATGACAGTAAAAAACGAATGACAGCAGCCAGACTGCTAATCAGTGCTGGACTCGCAGCCGAAGCTGGGAAATTCCTGCCAAAGATAGATGATTCGGATGATCCCGATGAACTCGATGTTATTGCAAATTATCATCTGGCTCTTCATGCAAAAGAACCCAAAGATGGACATCTTGGATTGGCTTGGCAGGCCACTCAATTGGTTCTAGCCAATCCAAAAACTATTCAAGCAAGTAAAGAATCTGCCCTTGAAAGAGCAGTGGATCTCGCCCCTAGAGTTGAAGAGGAAAAAGGAGCACGATGGCTAAGTGAAAGCTTCACTGGAGATGCTAAACTTGGTCGTGAAGTACTTGCAACGATTGGAGCCCTCACCTCAAGTGGCAGATCAGAACCTTCATCCTCTGCGCGCCTTCGGCGACTCACTCTACAAAAAACTGCTACAGAATCGTTACTTCAGATTAGTGAAATTAAACTCAACGAATGGTCCGAAATATTAAATATACTTGCTTTAAATTGGCTCTCCGAAGCCTCTTACAGCTATCAGCGGGACGCATCGAAAACCATTAGTCCGAGAATGCGATGGGATCAGTACGGAAACATGTATTACGAGAACCCTAAAGTGAATTCTACGACTACCTCTAGTAATGTCCCCGGTCCAATAGCTTCCGGAGAACTGCTCAAAGTGCGCCCAAATGAAAATTGGATACGTCAAATTGATGCTGACCTGCAACCACAATTTTCTACTTTATATGCTCAGTTATATCTTAAAGTTAATGAACCAGAAGAGGCATTTCCTTACATCCAGAAAGTTTCTGCTAATTACCCCGAAACCGGAAAACGTCTGGCCGAAGAATTTTTGCGTGTCTGGGCCGATAATCATAACCCCAATGCGAATCGCAACCGTACTTATCGGTACGGTTATATGTATGGATATAATCAAAGAGCAAATTCCATTCCCCTAACTCGCTCAAAGCAGGAACGCAGCCTGACCGAATTGGCTAATTGGGTGGGTAAATTACAATCCTTGCCGATAGGTGAAATTAACCAGGACAAACTCGCCGAAGCCTTCACTAAAATTCATAGCCGTGCCGAGGTATATAAAATGACCGCGATCACCAAAGTGTTCGGAACCTTTAAGGACATGAGCCCGAAAACTGTTGCAGCCTTAGCTAACACTATGCGAGTCAACCTAGCGACAGTCTGGCGCGATCCTAAAACACAGCAAGATGCGAAGACAAAACGCAAAGATGATGAAATTCTTGCCGAAGTAATAGCAGGATATGAAGGCATAGATGATATTCTGGGGGAAACAATTGAAGCTAATCCTGAAGATTGGCGCCTCCATCTACGGAGAGCCTGTCTGGCACTCGATAAAATCAACTTCCAACAGGAATCGAAAAAGAGCTCCACTTATAGTATCGATCGAAAGAACAATTATGAGATGTTCTCAAAAGCTGCTGAACTATACATCTCGACTTCACCTGACAATGAAGAAGAAGAAACGACCGAAGCCTTTGAGCACTGGTTCTACGCTGCCTTAGGTGCAAGTGATCTGGGTGCACTTCGCGAAACACAACTCCCTGCTCCTCGACAAATTGAACAAATCAAAACTGCTCTTGCCGGTTTACCTAACAAATCCGCAGAGCGGCACTTAGCCCGCTTTGCAAATGCTCTCGCAGCGAGGATCAGTTCAGTGAAACCAGAACTCAAACAACGTTACCTTCGTCATGGCCTATCAATAGCCGGTGAACATGAAAAGGCTAGCGAAGCACAAAAGCTATTTAATTACTATAATGACCTGACTACCGAAATCCAGCTCGTGGCAAGGATCGACGGTTCAAGCACTGTCGGACATGAATCACCGTTCGGAGTCTTCGTTGACATTCGTCATACCAAAGAGATAGAACGCGAATCTGGCGGCTTCTCCAAATACCTTACAAATCAAAATAATTCCAGCTACGCCTATAACTATGGTCGACCAACTCAGAATTATCGCGAGAAATTCGAGGACATTACCCGCTCAACGCTTTCAGAACACTTCGATGTTATGTCAGTTACATTCCACGACAGCAAAGTCACTTCGAAAGGGGCAGGGCAAGAAGGATGGCGCGTCACGCCATACGCATATGTTTTACTTAAGGCGCGCACTCCTGAAGTTGACAAGATACCTTCTATGCAGATTGATCTGGATTTTCTAGATACTGGAGGGTATGTGATTCTTCCAATAGCCACTGCTCAGATTCCAATCGATTCTAAGCCCAAGATTGGTGACCCTCGTCCCACCGAAAACCTTAAAATCGTTCAAATACTCGATGAGAGAGAAGCTGATCAGGGCCTTCTCAAAGTTGAAGTTAAAGCCTCCTCCAATGGCCTGGTTCCAGAACTAGACCAATTACTTAAGCCAAGCCTCGATAACTTTACCCGAACCGATTCATCTGGGGGAGAGATTTCCATAGCCAGGTTAGATGCAGAATCTAAACAGGGAAGTCCCATCACTGAAAGGAACTGGATACTCACTTTCACAAAAACACAAAAAGGCACCAATGACTCTTCCCTTAAATTTAGTTTCCCAAAACAAATAACTGAAACTAAAGAAATGCTTTTCCAGCGGTATGAAGACGCTGATTTAGTTGCTTCTAGTCAAACCATACTATTAGAACAGAATTACGGTCAGAAGAATTCGAAATGGGTTGGATTAGCTCTACTTGTAGTCCTTTTTATAGGAGCAATAGTCTTGAAATTTAAAAAGCAAAACCTGAAAAGTTCAGGTAGCAAAGAAAAGATCTCCAACTTTAATGTTCCAAATGAAATTACACCTTTTTCTGTTCTTGGCCTTTTGCGGAAAATTCATCAGGAAAAAGATTTTTCCGAAGACATTCAATTACGGTTAGATGAATCCATCGCATCTGTTGAAAAGCAATATTTTGATAGAGAAGATGAACCGTCTCTCAACCTAGAGGCCATCGCAGAAGAGTGGGTCAACCGAGCAGCGGTCTAATAAAGAAGCCAAGCATTACGCGACCCTCTGGATTTCAATCAGAACGGTCAAACCTCAACGCTAGCGACGGCCATAGCTGCCATTCCTTCACCTTTCCCAACAAAACCCATCCTTTCGTTGGTCGTTGCCTTAATGCCAATCTGATTCATTTCTAACCCAAGGGCTTGAGCAATATTTTTTTTCATTGCATCAGCATGCATCAGAATCTTTGGCTCCTCCGCTATTAGGCTGCTATCAATATTAATAATCTTTCCTCCTCGAGTGGCCACTTCCTCTGCTGTTTTTTGGAGAATACTCAGACTACTAATTCCTTTGATTGATTCATCTGTAGGAGGAAAAAAATATCCTATGTCTGGAGCGCCTACCGCTCCCAAAATAGCATCCGCAATGGCATGACTTAAGACGTCAGCATCAGAGTGCCCGTCAAGGCCCTTGCCCCAAGGAATGTGCACACCGCCAAGGATCAAAGGTCTACCCTTCACTAGCCGATGAACATCGTATCCTATTCCTGATCTTGATGCCATGATTATTATGAAAGTGTATTTTCTAGAGGCAACTTACCGTTCCACGAACAAATTGAAAGTTTCCCTTTTGTTACATTACTATCAATAAGATCTACCCTCCCTCCTGCAGCCTCTACCAACAATTTACCAGCAGCAATGTCCCATAAACTGATCACTTCCTCTATATATGCATCTAGCCTTCCACAAGCAATATAAGCTAATGCAAGTGCTGCACTTCCCATCATACGGGATTTCCTGACCTGAGAAGCAATTTCACGGTAACGGATGAACCCTGCCTCCATAGCATCTTTGGTCTTGGAAAACCCCACAGTCACTACTGCTTCAGACATTTTTCCACGATCACTCGTTGATATAAGAGAACCGTTCAGTGTCGGCTCGCTTCCAACATTAACTGCCCAAAGTTCATCCATCATGGGGTCATATATCACACCAAGAATCCATTGATTTGTTGATTGTTGGCGGAGTGCTATTGAAACACAAAAATGTGGAATCCCGAAAAAATAATTCACCGTTCCGTCAATTGGATCAATGATCCACTGATAATCACCACTCTCAGATCCAGCATCACCTTCTTCACCAAGAATAGAATGATCAGGAAAAGCAGTCAAAATTAAGTCCGAAATCAAAGACTGGCTCATAACATCCAGTTGTAACTTAATGTCATGCTCTTCAAACGCATCTACAACTTTATCTTTCCCATAATTCTCTTTCAATAATTGGCCCGAAGACTTTGCCGCTTTCTTCGCTATTTTGAGAAGTTCACTCATTTATCTTTTTAACAATAATTCTATCTTATCGAGAATTTTTCCTGCAATTTCCTGCTTAGAACACTTTTTAATATGATCCTTTGATCCGTCACTCTGAAAGATAGTGACCTCATTATGATCAGATTCAAATCCTATATCCTTGCGTGAAACATCATTAGCAACGATGAAATCACAACCCTTTCGTTTCATTTTCGATAATGCATTTTCCCGCAATTCCTCAGTGTCTGCTGCGAATCCGACTAATACTCCATCGAATCCAAAAATCTGACGCATTGAACCTAAGATGTCCTTAGTCCGTTTTAGTTTAATATCCTTATCACCTGTTTTTTTCAGTTTTTGTGGACTCGTTTCTGTGGGTGTGTAGTCAGCAACTGCTGCAACCATTACCGCAGCATCACATCCTTCGGAGTGTTCCATAACCTCATCATACATTTGAGATGCCGTCTCTACAGAAACAATGTGACAGCCACTTAGTCTAGGGACATTGACGGGGCCACTAATCAATAATACTTCATGGTCACGCAATTCTGCAGCCGTTGCAATTGCATATCCCATCTTGCCAGTTGAACGATTACTCAAAAATCTTACAGGATCAATTGGCTCTCTTGTCGGCCCAGCTGTTATGAGGATACGCACAGATAAAATAAGTCTCTAATTGTCCGTTGAGAGGATCTTATTTACCGAATCAAGTATCCCATCAACTGACCACATCCTTCCAATGCCCTCGTATCCACAAGCGAGCATCCCCTCATCAGGACCTATAAACTGCACACCCCGAGAAACTAATTTTTCGACGTTCTCTTGCGTTGCCGGATGATTCCACATCTTACCATTCATGGCTGGAGCAATGATTACAGGAGCGAGTGTTGCGAGATAAATTGAACTTAATGGATCATCAGCAATCCCGTTGGCAAACTTCGCTATTGTGTTTGCCGTTGCTGGCGCAATAAGAATAAGATCAGAACGATCTGCCACCTCAATATGCCCAGGTCTCGAACTTTGCCTCTCATCGTTAAAACTGGTAAAAACAGGATTCTTTGAAAGGACCTGTAAAGTTAATGGAGTAATAAATTCTTTAGCCTCGTCACTCATAACCACGGTCACTGAGTGCCCACTCTTGGTCAAAGCACTCGCAATGTCGGCAGACTTGTAAGCAGCAATTGAACCTGAAACTCCTAGAAGAACTTGCTTCATTATAATAAAATTAGAGTCGCCTCCTAATGTCTCTTTGTCAAAAGCCGTTAAAAAATAAACTTTTCTCGGTCATTAACTAGGTTCATCTTTTTTTCCATCAAGATATGACTGCAAAATTTCAACTGCGGCCGCCTGATCAATTAAATGTCTGCTACTTTTAATAGTATGCCCAGCATCATGTAATTTTTGTTGAGCCAAAATAGTAGTGAACCTTTCATCTTGGGTGACCACTTTAATAGTTGGCATGGCACTGGTAATTTTATCGACAAAATCTGATACTTTTTGCGCTGCTTTGCCGTATGAACCATCGAGACTGCGTGGCATGCCAATGACTATGATTTCAATTGCTCGTTGGGCAACAATTTCAACAATTCTTGCAATTGGATTCGCTTCGCACGCCTGAACCGT